>NZ_JADEXI010000566.1:0-2992 GCF_015207185.1 Microcystis sp. LEGE 08355
CTTTGTAGCAATTGTAGATAATTGTTACAAAGTGTATTGACCTTGAGTCCCCTTGCCTAGTTTGGTATCGATGTGATACTAAACGTCGGGACATATAAACAGTTATAAGGTTGGTCAGGGTTGACCTCTTAGATTCAGTCAGGGGACTGAAGACCTTACTAGGCGGTTATTTCAGGTATTTCAACCTTATTTCATGCCTAAACGTTTCGCACAAATCCGTTGAGTATAGGCTACTTATGAGGACAGGCACTCATGCAAAAGGCAAAAGGGGCAATAAATAATCAGTCTTTAATAACCGGATTTAGTATTCAGAGCTTGATTCGGTAGGGCCGGCACTCAAATTAATACTCGCAACCATAGATAAAAAACTATATAAATCTAACCAATCATTTACTTTAGTAATTGGTATTTTACAAATCGCTGAAAGCAAGTCACCATAGGAATTAAGCAAATGCAGTTCCGAATCAAATCCTGTGGGAGATAGAAATTATGGTTGCTTTAATCACCCCAAAACCCGCTAAAACCAGCCGTTTAACCACACAAATCCAAGAAATCGCCGAAAATACTTTTACCCTGCGCTGTTTGGATTGGGATCGCGATCGTTTTGATATCGAATTTGGTTTAGAAAACGGTACCACTTATAACTCTTTTGTTATTCAAGGGGAAAAAACCGCCCTAATTGACACATCTCACCGCAAATTCGAGCGCCTTTATCTGGATGAATTAACTAAACTAATCAACATCAATCATCTTGATTATTTAATTATCAGTCACACCGAACCCGACCACAGTGGTTTAGTCAAAGAGGTTTTGGAATTAGTCCCAGAAGTTACCGTGGTGGGGGCAAAAGTTGCCATGCAATTCCTCGAAAACATGGTACACAGACCCTTTAAACAGTTAATCGTTAAAAGTGGTGATACTTTAGATTTAGGTAATGGTCATGTCTTAGAATTTGTTGCAGCCCCTAATCTTCATTGGCCCGATACTATCTTCACTTTTGATGCTAAAACTGCCACCCTTTTTACCTGTGATGCCTTCGGAATGCACTTTTGTGATGATCAAACCTACGATCGAGAAAAAGAGCTGCTAGAAGGCGATTTTCAAACCTATTATGACTGTCTGATGCGACCGAATGCTCGTTCGGTTTTAGGGGCAATTAAAAGAATCGAGAAATTTGAGATTAATCTCATTGCCACAGGTCACGGTCCCCTATTAAAACACCATATTTCTGATTGGGTGGGACGCTATCAAACTTGGAGTCAAGAACAAACTTCTGCTGATACTTTAGTGGCTGTATTCTTTAGCCAAGATTACGGACAAAGCGAACATTTAGCTACTATAATCAGTCAGGGTTTGACCAAAAATGATGTGGTGACAGAATTAGTCGATATGAATAATGCTGATCCCCACGAAGTCATAGAATTAATCAATCAATCGAAGGGAGTTGTCGTCGGAATGCCTCCCCAATCTTCCCCAATTAACCAGACAATTTTAAGCACGATTCTTGCTTCAATTAATGGCAAACAAGCGGTAGGATTATTTGAGTCAGGAGGTGGGGAAGATGAACCAATTTTTCCCTTAAGAAATAAATTACAGGAGATCGGAGCGATCGAAGCTTTTCCTCCTCTTTTAGTTAAAGACAATTCCCATCAATCCCTCGATTTGATTGCCGATGAAGCAGGAACCGACCTCGGCCAATGGTTAAGCCGAGAAAAAACGATTAAACAAATTAAGTCGATTAACAACGACTTAGAAAAAGCTTTAGGTCGTATTAGTACCGGATTGTACTTAATTACTTCCCAAAAAGCCGATTTATCTAGTGCCATGGTTGCCTCTTGGGTGACACAAGCAAGTTTAAATCCTTTAGGTGTGGCGATTGCAGTGGCCAAAGATCGGGCAATGGTATCCTTTTTACAGCCTAGCGATACCTTTGTTTTAAATGTTTTGGCTGAGGATAATTATCAGAAATTAATGAAACATTTCCTCAAGCGTTTCTCTCCCGGTGCCAATCGTTTTGAAGGCATTAAAACCTATACTGCTAATAATGGATCACCAATTTTAGCCGATGCCTTAGCTTACATAGAATGTCAAGTCACCAGTCGTTTAGATTGCGGCGATCATTGGGTAGTTTATTGTACCGTTAATACCGGACGAGTTGCTCGTTTAGATACCTTAACTGCTGTCCATCATCGCAAAGTTGGCAATCATTATTAATAGTTATCAGTTATCAGTTATCAGTTATCAGTTATCAGGAGGCAGGAGGCAGGAGATTATTTTTATTTATTCTTCCCATCACCCTACTTCCCCACTTTCCTAAAATCAAATTCTATCAATCTTAGGAGCAATAAAATGTACGAACCAATTAAAAAACCTTCCCCAATGATGGTGAGAGTAGTACAAGTCTTAGAAATGATTCAAGATTTAATTGTCATTTCTCTCTGTATCGGTTTATTTAGCTTCATGGTGTTAGAAGTCAGAGAAATGTTTATGTCTCTGCTGCCACCGATTCAATTTCGGATTATTACCGCCGATATTTTATTCCTCTTGATTCTAGTAGAATTGTTCCGATTGTTAATTATTTATTTGCAAGAAAAACGAGTTTCTATCGGTGTTGCCGTGGAAGTTTCTATCGTCTCGGTTTTGCGAGAATTAATTGTTAGAGGAGTCCTAGAAACTAATTGGACACAAGTATTAGCCGCCTGTGCTTTTCTAATAGTTCTCGGCACATTAATGGTATTAAGAGTTTGGCTTCCTCCCACCTTTGAAGGTATCGATCCCGAACAAAAAGTTTCTGAGCGTTATCGTCAACATTTAGTTAAAGAATTAACTGAAATAAACAGCAAAACTTAATCAGTTATCAGTTATCAGTTATCAGTTATCAGTTATCAGTTATCAGTTAGAAGGGGATAGGAAAATGGGGGAATAGGGTAATGGGGAAATAGAGTAATTTCAACTAAAACTCTAAAACCTCACTCCCCCCACACCCCACACC
>NZ_JADEXI010000567.1:0-2984 GCF_015207185.1 Microcystis sp. LEGE 08355
GTAAATGTCTTAACCCTTGTTGTAAAGGTACACAGCTAACTTCGTTTAAAAACTCTAATTCTTCTTGTTTTTTCCAATCGGTTAGCATTGAAGAAGTTTCAGTATATCCTACTCTTTCTTGTCTTTCGTACCAAGCTTGTGTTCTGAGATGGAGAGCTTTATTGTAAACCAATCTTACACAGCCCAAAGTGCGCCGCAATAGCGACTCTTGTTCGGGTGTGGGGTAAAAATCGGTAGCGATAGCTTTTCCATGTCTCACATTTTAGCATATATTTCGTAAATGTGCTAATATTTAACAGTAAAGCCGTCGTAGAACGACGGGGTTTCAGACCCAAAATTTTCGATGACAAAATCATTTAGACAAAGACTGGCAGAGATTTTCGGGTTTGACCTGCGATCGCTGGCTTTATTTCGCATTGCCTTGGCGTTAGTGGTTTTAGTGGATTTATCGGTTCGTTTTAGCCAAGTAACTGCCCATTACAGTGAATTAGGGGTTTTACCCCTAGGAAGCTTATCGAAAGTTTCTGCTAGTCCTTTTTACTGGTCGATTTTTGCTCTCAGTGACTCGGTACTGGTGCAGAGTATCCTGTTTATTGTCGCTATAGCGATCGCATTATTGCTTTTAATTGGCTATCATACCCGTTTAGCCACGATCGCCACTTGGGCGCTAATCGTCTCTTTACATCATCGCAACCCCCTGTTACTATTTGCCGCCGATGACGTAATCCGGGCAGTATTATTCTGGGCGATGTTTTTACCCCTCGGTGCCTGTTATTCCGTGGAAAGTGCCTTAAACACCAATCCCAACCCCCTACCCAAGCGTGTGGTTTCGGCTGCCACGGTGGCTTTTATGATACAGGTGTGTTACATCTATATGTGGTCAGTGGTCTTTAAACTCAAAAGTGAGACTTGGTGGCCCGACGGTACAGCCGTTTATTACTCTCTTAGTTACGATCAATACGCTACCGCTTTGGGGAGTTTTTTACTGACTTTACCGCAGCAATTCCTCAAATTCCTGACAATTTCAGCCCTAGGCTTTGAATGGTTCGGTCCGCTATTGATGTTTGTTCCCTTTCGCAATAGTTTATTTAAAATAATCGCCGTAGTTTCCTTTATTTTCTTGCATACGGTTTTTGCACTGATTCTACATTTAGGGGTTTTCCCTTTCTTGAGTGTTACCTATTGGTTGCCGATCATCCCTAGCTTAGTCTGGGATTGGGGACAAAAACGGATAATAAACCCAGAAAGAGAAGGTTTAAGGATTAATTATGATCGAGATTGTGGATTTTGCAAGAAAGTTGTTCATCTTCTCCGCACTTTTCTCATTTTACCCGGCACTCCCCTGTTAGTCGCTCAGGATAACCCCTCAATATACGAGGATATGGTGGCCCAAAATTCTTGGGTGGTGGAAGATTGGCAGGGAAAACGTCGGTTTAAATGGTCAGCATTGGTTTATATTGTCAGTCTTTCGCCGATTTTCTGGTTTTTAGCCCCAATTTTGCGTTTACCGCCCCTTATGTCCCTGGGAACGAGAATTTATGAGTGGATTGCCTCCCATCGTCGTTTTATGGGCAATTTCACCAAACCTCTCAAGTTTCGTCCCCTGACGATTAAATCCTCTTTACCTTTAAATATGTTGGTAATTTTCTTCTTCTTGTTGACCAGTATCTGGAATTTACGCAGTTTTGTCCGGCAATCGGCCATTAGAGGCGATTTAAATACACCTTTAATTCAATCCCTCGATCGCTTGCTCACCCGTCGTACTTTTAATACAATTGATATTCTGGCAAGAATAACTCGTTTAGACCAGTATTGGACTATTTTCTCCCCTAGTCCGCCCCGAGATGATGCTTGGTTTGTGGCAGTCAGTCAATTAGCCGATGGTTCCACGGTAGATTTATTTAGAGAAGGACAGCCGGTAATTTGGCATAAACCCACTGAAAGCGATCGCAATCGTTTGTATAAAACCATGCAGTGGCGACAATATTTTATTAATCTTAATCGAGCTATTGGTCGGTCAGTTTATGGAGAGTTTGGTCAGTATCTCTGTCAAAACTGGAATCAGCAGCACGGTAGTGATCAACAGATTAAATCCCTGCAACTTTATATTATGCGGGAAAGGACTGTCCCTCCCGGAGAAAAACAGGGAATCGAAAAAGAACTACTCTGGCAGCAAAACTGTCTTTAATCAGTTATCAGTTATCAGTTATCAGTTATCAGTCATCAGTCATCAGTTATCAGTTATTAGTCAGATAAAAGTTATATGGCTAACTAATGCAATAAAAGACAACTAAAAATGGACAACTGATAGCTGATTGCCGATTGCTTATTTTTCCGTTCTATTAAACCTACTCAAATCTACTCATGAGCAAATTTGACGTTAACTTCCTGCTTCACTGTAGTAGTGTCGGCACTATCTACTCTACAAGCTGACACGGTGGAACTCACCGCCAAAGAAGCTAGATTTAGACTAGCGTTCAAGTCTCGACCGCAAACTACATGGCATTGTTCACACTCAAAAACTCTTTCAGTTAAAGATAGAGACTCTTTCTTGTACCCACAATTGGAACAGGTTTTACTACTAGGAAACCACCTATCGGCTATGATTAATTCCGAACCATACAACTGAGTTTTATAATCAAGTTGTCTTCGGAACTCGTAAAAACCCATATCCTGAACGGCTTTAGCTAATTTGTGATTAGCCATCATCCCAGACACATTTAAATCCTCAATTACTATCTGGCCGTGGTTCTTGGCTAAATAAGTGGTGAGTTTATGTAACGTATCTTTACGGATATTAGCTATTTTAAAATGAAGTTTAGCTATTTGCCGTTGGGCTTTGTTCCAATTATTTGACCCTTTTACCTTAGGTCGGTTCAAGTATTGAAGTCTGGCTAATTGTTTTTCGTATTTACGATAACTTTTAGAGCCTTCAAACGTCTCACCTGTCGATAAAGTAGCTAAAGATTTAATTCCGAGATCAC
>NZ_JADEXI010000568.1:0-2983 GCF_015207185.1 Microcystis sp. LEGE 08355
AACTGATAACTGATAACTGATAACTGATAACTGATAACTGATAACTGATAACTGATAACTGATAACTGATAACTGATAACTGATAACTGATAACTGATAACTGATAACTGATAACTGATAACTGATTAATTGTGCATAACTCGACCGAAACTCGATAATTTTTGATAATAATAACGACTGACGCTATCCTTATCATCGGTGAGTAGATTGATAGCGATACCATTATTACCTGTTTCTTTTCCTGAACTGTGAATATATTGATTATTCCCTAGATATAAAGCCACATGATTAACTCTTTTATCACCAAAGAAAATTAAATCTCCTGGGAGTAATTCCTCTCGGTTTATTTTTTGACAAAAAGCCTCCTGTTGATAGGAATCCCTGGGCAACCAAATGCCAAAAGTGGCAAAAGCGGCCTGGATTAATCCTGAACAATCGTAATTAGGTGCAAGGGTTCCACCCCAGAGATAATGATTGGTACGGTTCATTGCTTCCTGAGTAAAAGTGATAATCTCAGGAATATGTTTTTCTATTTCTGAACGAGTTAGAGGAATTTTTTGATAAGCTGTGGCGGCCGCTGCAATCGCATCTAAATCTTCTAGAGATAACCAAGCTAAATAATTATCTTCTCTTAGCTGAATTTGTAGTCCTTTTTCGGTAATTTCTAGGGAAATAAATTTTAATTGTCTTCCCCGTTGTGCTTGGGTAGCTAACTCTTGACAACTGGGAGAATTGTAGAGATTTAAGTCTCTTATACAGAGATATTCCTGGGTGGATGATGGGGGAAGGGAGATGATTTGCATACAAAATAGATCGGAATTATATTGACAAAAAAACTGCCAGACTAGCCGAAAGCAAAGGGATAAAAACAAGTAGAATAACCTTAGTTATGTTATCTTCAAGTTTCCACCTCTCTTAATTCTTGGCTACAGAGATAATCTAAGACGCATTTTAACCGCCTATCCTTAGATTAACTCAATCTCCCCCAATCCCTTTGCTGTTACCTCTTGCCTGTTACCTCTTGCCTTATCTCAACAACCAATTTATAGCATTTCCTAAGCTAGTGAGGTACACCTATTTTTCTTGCCCTTTGCCTTTTGCCTCTTGCATGAGTGCCTAAAACCCATAACTTTTGTACCTCAGCAGACTGAAAAACGCTATAAATGTGCGGGCAGCTTAATCTATAACCAAACCGAATCCCTGAAAAATTATTAAACCTCTGGCCTAATTAACTTTTCAGGGTTCAAAAACTGCAAAAATAAGGATTAAATGGCATAAAATCGGTAAATAGAGCATTTAATCGCTTATTATTCATTCTCAATTCTTCTGGCTACCGACTCCTAACCCTAACAACAATTTTTGATTTTTACAACAGGTCTAGGATAGCCAGTTCCTTAACAATATGTTACAATAGCCGGCGAGAGGGGAGTGACCAATATCTGGAACTTTTGGGCTAGAGATAGATTCTATCGATCAGCAGTCACCTCCTGGGTGGGTGGAATTAAATATAAGATGAACGTAGGTTGGGTTGAAAAATGAAACCCAACGCCCGCATGGGTTACGCTACCGCTAACCCATCCTACAAATAATTGTGCCTCCCTACTTAAAGTAAGCTTTTAATCAGATGTTGAGGTTAGTCCATGGCCAATGTTTCCGGGCGGTTTGAAAAGCAAGAATACAGCCAAAACTCAGAAAATACCGTCGCGGTGGTCAGTTCAGTCATGTCCGGTTTTAAAAAAGCATCTCCCCTGCAAAAGGGCTTATTTTGGGGAATAACCCTCAGTTTTACCGCCCTAGTTTCCGCCACTGTTGGCGCTGCCGTCGCTTTAATTAGTCCCTTACCGGCACCAATTGGGGCTATCTTCCAAAAAACGACTTTTCCCACCCAAACAGACATCCTTGAGGCTCAAGCTTGGAATAGCTTAATTAACCAGCAGCTTTCTCGTCCTGTTAATATTTTAGTTATGGGCATCGATCGAGTTTTAGATGCCAAAAACGGCGACGATGTATTTAAAGGTCGCAGCGACACCATGCTCCTAGTGCGCTTCGATCCTAGCGATAAAACCGTGAGAATGTTGTCTATCCCTCGCGATAGCCGCGTCAGAATCCCCGGCCACGGTTTCACTAAAATTAACGATGCCAATGTTCACGGTGGACCAACTCTAGCGGCGGAAGTGGTCAGTAATACTTTAGGGGATGTCACCGTTGATCGCTATGTGCGGGTGACTACCGATGCCTTTAAGGAATTAGTTGATTTAGTCGGGGGTGTAGAGGTTTATGTACCCGAACGAATGTATCATAAAGATGTCACCCAAAAATTAGAAATTGATTTACAAGAGGGTTGGCAAAATCTCAACGGCGACCAAGCAGAACAATTTGCCCGTTTTCGTAACCCGCAATACGGCGATATTGGTCGCGTACAAAGACAACAAATTTTATTAAAAGCACTCCAACAAAAGATTTTTAGTCCGACAATTCTCCCCAGTCTCCCGAAAGCAGTACAGGTTTTACAACAATATATCGATACGAACTTAAGCGTCGAGGAAATGCTGGCTATCGCTAATTTTGGCCGGGAAATTAAACAGGATGACTTAAGAATGATCCTACTCCCCGGCCGGTTTAATAGCCTCGAGGAATACGATGGTCGCAGTTATTGGATTTTGAACCGTCGCGAAATTAGAACCATTGTGGCTAATAATTTTACCGATAACTATTCCGGGAGAGAAACCTCCGTTTATAGTCTGCGGATTGCCATTCAAAATGCCACCCATACCAAAGGTTTAGCCCGTCGTACTCGTAATTATCTGGCCAAACAGGGCTATACAAATGTTTATATTAGCGACGACTCCTCCCAAAAGCTAGAAACCACGGCAATTATTGCTCAAAAAGGTGATATTCAGTCCGCTAACCTCTTGAAAAATCAATTGGGAATCGGTAAAGTAGAATCATCCTCCACTGGTGCTTTAGACTCAGACCTAACTAT
>NZ_JADEXI010000011.1:0-23879 GCF_015207185.1 Microcystis sp. LEGE 08355
CCAAGATTCATCTCGGAGAAATGGTCAGAGAAATAATCGAACAAGAAAAAGCTAGACTCATCTATTTACCTCCTTATTCTCCCGAATTCTCTCCTATTGAAAACTTTTGGTCAAAAGTCAAAGCGATGTTAAGAAAACTGAAGGCGAGAACTTACAAAGACTTAATAGAAGGGATTGAATTGGCTATGTTAGAAGTTACTCAAAAAGATATTCGCAATTGGTTTACTCACTGTTGCTACTGTACCTCATAAGTCAGAGAATTGCTATATTTTCGGCTAGTCTTTTCGTATAGGTTCGTTTACTGGCGACAAAATCTAACTCTTCGCTAAAGGGTTTTCGACAGTTATCGCACTTAAATTGACGACGATTAACTTGTAGGTACACTGGTTGTCCTGAGATTGGTAAATCTTTGACTAAATGTCGATGATTTTGGTGTAGTTTATCGCTCTCTAACCCACAACGAGGACAGGACGTTCGGCGAGATCAGTCGAGCCGTTGCTTTTTGATTTTTCGATTCGATTCGGCAAACTATACCGATATTTTCTAGGTGTAGATAGCCTTGAATATAGCGGTTCTCGCATCTGTGCGGCACACTTAAACCTTTGCTGATTAAGCTGTTCAGGATCGGGAATGTACCTCTTGTGAATCAGAAACGCTATAGACGTTCCTTTTAGGTTCAAAAATTTGTCAAGCATCATAAGTAAAATACTCGGGTTTTTGGCTATTATATCAAATCTTAACTCGATTGTCTATCTTTTGGTATTAACCAGTTTGTACATCGAGTCTTTCCCTGTATGGGTTTCAGCTATTTTTGAGCCTAGCTACTCTCATCGAATTTTATTTTAAGTTAATTATTTGCATAACAATTCCCGAAGAGCCTTACTTTGAAAATCAGACAACCAACGGATTAATTGAGGGAATGAATACCAAAATAAAGCTTATTAAAAGAATGAGTTATGGATTTACCAATTTTCAACATCTTCGACTTAAGCTGTTTGCTTGCTTTAATTCATGACAAAAATTAACACACGAAAACCAGAAGAGCCAGATACCGGCAAGAATAATTAAAACTAAAATAAAAGTCTCAGAAAATCCTTCGGCATGGGGTAAAAACCAACGAGGTACAACCCATGTCCAAACCGCAAGCGATCGATAAATTCCAACTCATTACCGATAAACTGATCGGCCTGATCGAACGGGGAGTAAAACCCTGGACGAAATCGTGGCACGCGACTCCCTACCAAAACCTGATCACCGGTCATCAATACACGGGCATCAATCCCATACTCTGCAGCATCGACTCGACCATAAATCAATGGGAACATCCATTTTTTGTCAGTTTCATTCAGGCTAAACAGGTGGGATGGGCGGTCAAGAACGGCTCGAAATCGACTTGGTTACGATGGGGCGGCACGAATGTCAAAGAAACCGAAAACCCAGAGACGGGAGAGGTCGAACGTGAATATTACAAGGCTTTTAAGTTCCATAACGTCTTCAATGTCGCCTGTATCGATGACTCGAATAGTGACGTGAAGATCGATTCTCTTATTCGCCAAAGAAAGGTGACTATTTCGGGAAATAGCGAACTCCGTTTGCCAGAAGTTGAACAATTTATCGGACAACACCTGCCAACAACCCAATTCGGGGGCAACGTCGCCATGTACCATATCGCCACCGACACGATCCGATTACCCGAATACGAAACTTTCTCCAACGCCGCAGCCTATTACGCCACTTACCTGCACGAGTTGGTACATTGGACGGGACATCAAAAACGTTGCAACCGTCCGCTCAAAAATAAGTTCGGCTCCTGGTCCTACGCTTTCGAGGAATTGATCGCCGAGATCGGAGCGGCGATGGTCTGCAATCAACTGGGTATTGATAGCAAACTGGAACATCACGCCAGTTATCTCGACTTTTGGCTTAAAATCCTGAAAGATGATAAAAAAGCCTTTTTCGATGCAGCTCGCTTGGCGATAGGAGCGACTCAATATTTGACGGCAGTTCAACAACTAGAAAAAGCCAGTTGAGGACAACAGGCGATCGAAATAAACGTTATCGATCGCCCCTTTCCATCGAGAAGATTAAAAAATATCGAGAAAAAAGAGAACGAAAAAGCTGACTGCGGGGTGAAAACTATCGAGAGAAAGACCATGACTAACAATCACTTTTCCCGTCCCGAATTACTGCTACACCCCAATATCCCCAAACCTTTACACGGTATCAATCCCCGCACGATCCTCGGTCAGAAGTGGTGGAACGCACAACGACAATTAGCCTACGCCGAACACGATTATCACTGTTGGGCTTGCGGGGTACATAAAACGTCGGCTAAGTATCACCGTTGGCTGGAAGCACACGAGGTCTATGACATCGACTACGGTACGGGACGGGTGGAGATGAAAGAAGTCTGTGCGCTCTGTCACAGTTGCCATCAATATATTCACGATGGCAGAATGCAAAAATTATTTGAACAGGGCAAACTCTCTTTCGAGAAATATATCGACATTCTCGCTCACGGAGAACGGCTCGTCAAAGATTATTTAACCGAAATGGCTATCAATTATCGGGGAGAAGAGTGGAAACGACCTTTCGAGGGAACGCTTCCCTTTCAAGATACTTTCCCCGATGTGATCGTACCAGGATTACCCCGTCCCGTCCAATCGCAGGTCGATTGGCAAGAATGGCATTTAGTGGTCGAGGGACGGGAATATTATACGCGCTTTTCCGATGTTCAGGAATGGACAGACTATTATCAGTGGTTACACCGCAATAACCTGACCGATAATTTCCAAATATTCGCCCAATTTAAAGAAAGTAAATAATCTTCAAAAGCTTGCGCCAAGGGGTAAAAACCATTCGGAGAAACCCCTTGGCCTCTAAAGTTTATTTATTGCATTAAGTAGTCGTGCAAAATTAATTTCCTAGTGAAGATAGGCAAGAGGCACTCTTGCAAGAGGCAAGAGGTGTTTAGATATGTGTAATTAATTTTGCTTAGGTACTTATCTCGGAGAAATCGGCGATCTCACCAAACCGACCGGACACGCACAACACTATCTAGGTAGTACCAGCCGGAGCCTGAAACAAAGACTAGCGGAACACGCCGCAGGACGGGGTGCAAAGATAACCGCCGCTTTCGCCCGACAGAATATCGACTTTATCTGCGTCCGGACGTGGAACGGCGGTAGAAGGGTGGAACGTTACCTCAAACGCCGTCACGCCCACGCCCGTCTCTGTCCTTTGTGCAATCCCAACGCCCGTAAATACGGCAACCAGATGGGAGGAACACCCCTGATCTCTAGTTTCAAACACGGTTCTCGATCGACATCTTCAGCGTCTTGATCGAAAATATCGAAAAATTGAAATGATTTGAATGGGGGGTAAAAACCTATCAAGGAAAAAACAATGAATATAATCTTCAAACAATGGAATTGCCTAGTTATCGTCAGTAAATATCTGAAAGGTGGTTTTCCAGCGATTTATTTAATCGATGCCAATAACGGAGAACAGATCGCAAAGGCAACGGTTAATTTGATAGATTACGGTATCGAACCAGAACCGAATCATTGCTATTTGAAAGACTATTCCGAAAATCAGGGAATTGTCGAGATTCTAGCGGGAGCCAGAGTCGTGATTCCTATCCAACAGATTCGCTTCGGAAATTTGACCGCAACATTGTGCAAACTTAGTCCTCAACTGATCGAAGAATTAGAAGAGCTATAAAACGTAGAGAAAGCTGTCATCTGACAGCTTTTTCTGGTTATAAGTAGTCAAACATGGTCAGACCTAAAGAACAATTAGAGAGAAAAAAATAGCTGGAACGGGGGTGAAAAACATGGAGAGCAACCGATATGCAACTATCCATCTTCGATCTTCCCCCCGATCCCTTACCGACCCAACTTCGCTATCCCGATCCCCGCAAAGCGCAAAAGCTAAGGGAATTAGCCGCTAGTCTCCAATCCCAGATTGACAAAAAACTCGACCCAGCGATCTCCCATCAACGCCCCACCCGACGACGGGCCGGCATCGTCGCCTCGATGAGAGAGGAAGGAAAACAACTACAACGGATTCAGTCTTGGCTGCGGGTGATGGCCCACGAAGCGGAAACAGGAACGTTGCCCGACATTCTCCAACGGATAACGACGAAAACCCAGTTAGAAGTCCTGTATTCTTTCTGTTATCACCTTTGGCGAGATGAAGATATCCACCGCGTACTTACCAATAGCAATTCTTATTGGTACGGCAAACTGGAACGGGCGCACCTGAATAGTCTCGATCGAATTAAGCTGGCAATTACCGCTTTACAGTCCCTGGACAATCCCGTACCAGAAGACCCCACCCTCATCCAAATACAGGAACTGGAAAGATCTCTAATCGGACGGAATATCCGCGGTTATTTTCCTACTCCCCGGCCTATCTGTGAACGGATGGTCAAATTGGCCATGCTCCGTAACGGTATGAGCGTTTGGGAACCGAGTGCAGGCAAGGGATCGATCGCCGAAGTGATTCGGGAATCGGTACGGGTCAACTTGGATGTCTGTGAACTGCAAGCCGAACTCCGGCAAATTCTCCAATTGAAAGAGTTCAATGTCATCGCCTTCAATTGCTTCGATGTCACGGGAAAGTACGATCGCATTCTGATGAACCCTCCCTTCGGCAAAGGGCTGGAAATTTCCCATATCACCCACGCCTATAACCGTCTGACCGAAGGGGGAAGACTGGTAACGATCGCCCCAGAATCCGTCAGCTTTCGCAAAGACCGAAATTATCAACAGTTCCGTAATTGGTTGGCCGATAAAACCGTCCTCGATGAGGCTTTACCTGATAACGCATTTCTAGAAAGCGATCGACCAACGGGAGTAAGAACAAGGCTGTTGGTACTGGCAAAATAGCCCACAATGGACGCTTATCAGAGCGTCCTATTTCCGCAATCGGACGGGCCATAGCAATAAAATCGGGGGACGGTATCCACAAAAAGGGTGAAAACAGCCAAAAAAATGACCAGCGCCAGTGAAAACCATTTGTGAAAAATCATGAACAACACCTTCACGGAAAAATTTCTCGAACAACCGCCGCCGAATACCGTTCGGGTCATCCAGACGGTCACGGGAACGACCGACAACGCCCGAATATGGGTCGGTTACGATGCCGACAACCAGAAAACCTTTCACATTTACTGTCCTTATCGCATTGGCAACCGCATACCTGAACCCGTCACGGCGATCGAGGCGATTTTTTTTGATAATTACTGGCGCTGGCGGGTCACGACCGCGTACAAAGCTCCCCGTTGTCCCGATTGTGGTGCGGCATGGGACGAGCGCCATTGCGAATTTTGCGGTTTGTCGCTTGAAGACCCGATTTAAAGAGAAAAAAAGAGAACATTGAAGAAAACCTCTGTATTAGTCGAGAAAATTCATACAGAGGTCTTAAACTATAAAAATCTTATCCTGTCATTCCCTCCGTGAACACTTCAGTACCTTATTTTGCCTTCTGGAAGCACTCGGAACGATTCACTCGATCAACGACTGACTAAACTTTTTCAAGGTAAACCAGCCCCGTCTAGTTTAAACGCTCAAAAAGATAAAAACAACAGATAAACAGATAAAAACAGTATAAATCACAGAAAAAGACGGTATCGCGGGCGAAAACCATTAGAAATTGGAGAAACAATCATGCCAGTCCCGAAAACAACCGTCATTTCTGTATCCGATGAAGCCCTCGGCAACTTCGCCGTCCCCGATCATTCAGAACGGGTTTATGCCCAAGTGTACTATGCCATCCGGGAACGTCAGGGTGTGCTATCTCGGAAACGCAACGGCGAGGATTTCAGTTGGGATGACTTCAAAAAGACATTCACCGAAGTGTTCGGCACTCCCGACAACCCCACCTATACGCTCGAACAACTGCTGGATTATGCACTTCGCAAATTCAATATGACTTTGCAGGACTTGATCGATGCCAACAAACGCAGTTGGGAACGCCGTCGCGCTTGGGAAGAAAAATATGGTTCCTATAACAGCATTCCCCAAGACTGGAACGCAGGTTAATTAACGTGATGGGAGAGGAGTTTTCCTCTCCTTTTTTTTGCTTCGGTGAAGGGAGAAATAAAAGAAAAATTAAATAACAAAAACTATCGGAGCGGGGTGTAAACTATTCCGAGAAAATCGATGGATAACGACACTTTCGATAGTTATCTTAACACCCTCCGTGATTATCGTCTATATAAACAATTTCCCGACGATTATTACGATCCAACCCAAGATTTACCGCCAGGTATTCACGCCTCGATCTACCGTCCCGAACCAGAAATAGAAGACGACCCCGACCCAGATGAGCCAGAAATTTCGGATAATTGGCAACCCAGCGATGATCCTTTTCATTTCTAATCGGTAAATCAAACTTTTTCTGCCCTTGGGCGATGGTCACTGCGACTATCGCCTTTTTTAACTGAGGGAAACAATCGCCAGATACAGAGAAAACTCGGTCGGGAGACGACGAATACAAAAAATAGGAAAAGAAAAGAAAGAAAAACGGTCGGGTGCGGTCGAAAAATGCGTCAATCAAGCCACACCCTTATCGAACTGCTCGTCACCCTGACTGACGGACACATTTTTCAATACAAAGACAAGTACTGTTATGTGAAAGCCTCAAACTCCTGAATAAAAGAAAAGGTAATTTTGCCATAATAATCCTGACGAGCTTTGCGAGAAGCAAAACAGGGAAAAGGGTCAACAGAAAATAAGTGGTCAAGTCGCAAGAAGGGACGCGCCTTATGAACAACTCCCGCCAGCCAACGTAAACCAATTTTCAAATAACTCAAACCACGCCGAAAATGAGCATCAACCTGACGGCGAGAGCCAGATTGTTGAACCGCCATGCCAGTTAAAGTAGCAAAGAGAATAGAAATGGCAACAATGAGATAGAGACGTTCTAAACAAGCAGCAGAGCGAACACGAGAATGTTCCCAGTCAAAAACGCCCGATTTACTGTCGAGAAAGAGATGTTCAATGGGAAAACGAAGACCATACTGCCAGAAGGTGTCAAGGGTAGGAGGTTCATCGCTCAGAATTGCCCAATTATCCTTAACCCCTGGAACGGAGGCTAAAGCAAGATGAGCAGTGATTCTAGCCTCCTGCCAGACTTGAACGTTGCGATAAAAGCAGGCTTGCCGTTTGGGAGGATAGAGTTCTCTGACCTCATAGCCAAAACCCCGACGGCGAACACCGTAAATGAGGGTATCGCAAGGTAAGCGAAGACACCAATGCCAAGTATTTTTCCTGAGCCATTGAATTAATTGCTGATTGGCAAAGCCTCGGTCGGCTAACAGCATGACATTCTCAAAGCCCTGAAGATAGCCTTTGGCTCTGTCCAACAAGGGTTCGTATTTCTCAAAAGCTAGGCTGGCACTACCATGTTCTAATCCCATCCACATCAAGGGGACGGCTCTCCCCCCGCAGACCACCGCTAGATAGACAAAGCAGTATTGATTCCACAACAGAGTGGTATCTATTGCTAGATACAGTCTTTCCCCCTTCTCCTTCCAAGTCTCGATGGCTTTCAATATTAAGGGGATGTATATCTTTTCCACCGCTACTCTTCCATTCTGGCAAAAGCGATTCCACCGTCTCTGATAACTATTGGCTTGTTCGGCTCTGCTTTGTACAAAGGGTTCCCATCTGGCTTGATTGAGACTTTGACTACTGAGTAGGGCTGTCACCATCCAACTGAGGACGGTTAAATGTCTTTTATCCACAAATCGGCTTCCTTGTTCTAGATAGGAATAAACTTGGGAGAAGATTCTGTTCTCGGTTTTCATCTTGTAGGGATTCTTGCTTTTTCCCTATCTACCCAGATATTTTTCTTTTTGGCAACCCTTGTCTTGTCAGGTTTTGACCCACTTGTGTCCGTCAGTCAGGCTCGTCACCTCAATCAATTCTGAAAATATTGGGCAAGTTGAACTACCCTTCCCTGAATCCTTTGGAAGAAAAGCTGTTAGAATTTTTAGAAATTTACGTTAATTAAAAACAGATAAAGATTATACAAAAAAGATAACTTAAAATAACAAGAATGCTCTCGCCAGAGGTGAAAATAATTGAACTAAGAGCTATGAATAATCAAACAAATCCCTCAAGCAGACTGCTAAAACCTGAAACCGAGAAACAGCCAACAGTCTTAGGACAAACAGGAACAAACAATATAGCGCAGAATATCACTATTACGGAAACTATTGAGATGAGATTAAGACAACCCTACATTGACCTGATTGGCATCTGGAAAGGTTTTGGCTACCCAGACCGTCGCAACTTCCAGTGGGACTCGAAAGCCAGAATCCGCATCTGGAATGGCAACAACTGTCACTTCGTTGTGTTTAGCGATTTGGATGAACCAGACAGCGGCACGTCCATCACAAATAGCAGCGAAAATCTAGCAACTTTTATCCGCCGCAACTTTCACTTGGACGGGACGATTTTGTGGTTCGAGCATTATCCGCGCCATAACACTCCTGAGTGCATCCGCCAAGCTAATCACTGGCAAGAAGAAGTTTCTCTTGTTAGTTATACCTGGGATGGACAAAAATACCTCTCTCCTCGCTGGGTCTATATCAAGCGAGAAGCGGCGGAAACTATGATCGACGCTTCCTTAGAGATGGAAGGCTACCGCTCCTTGTCCTCCCATTATTTCTCCTGTCCTGTCCTGATTTGATAACTAATCACCGAATAAAACGGAGGCAATGCGATTAATTAACAACTAACTTCACCGCTTTTATTTGACTCGATGCAAAAGCGATCTCATCGAGTCACTACTTTGTTAAACAGGAGTAAAAATGAAAAATAAAACAACAGAATTTATCAAGGGTAAAAGAGTATATGGATTATTTATGATTGTCTTTGAATGACTTATAAAAAGTTCAGGAAATCCAGTAGGCTAAATTGCTCTTTGCACGTTTTGCAAGACCGTTAGAAGAGAATATTTATTGTCGAATTTACTTAAGATTTTAACTCAGCAGAAGAGATATAGTTCGCAACAGTTAAAAATGAATAAAAACAAATTCAGAAGGGGAAAATAATAATTAAAATGCTTTCGCCAAGAATGAAAACAAATTGAACAAAATTATGACGGCTAAAAACCTGAATCTCGAACAGTTTACCGGAACCGAAAACTATTACAAGCACTCAATGGGACTCCTCTATACGGATGGGGTACATTACCTAGTCCAAGAAGCCAAAGCCTATTGGCTCATCGATGCGATCGCCTCCTGGCAAATATCCCCCAAAGTTAAAAAAGATCCGATGTTACAGAGGATTCAATTTTGGAAGCTAAGGGTCAATACCGACCATTCTGCCTCTCTTACCTGTGAACGAGACGAAGGCAATATCGCTCTAAGCCAGGAAATCTCCTATACAGATTTTCCCCTGGAATCAGTCACCCTCTATCTAGCCGATGAGGTTCTACTGCTGCCATCAGAATATTAACAATTCAGGACTAAAATTGGTTAACAGTTATCAGTTTTTTCTCTAATAACTGTTAACCATTTAAAGCAATCACTAATCAATTAAAACTAAACCCAGTAGCAAACCATGAAACCAGGAGATAAAGTTACTTATATTCCCACTGGAGAAAAAGGAATTGTTAAAAAAATCTCTGAAAACTCAACACGAGTATTCGTTGTTTTCGGCTCTGGAATCACATTAGAAAACTACGAAAATTATACCGCTCAATCTACAAAATTATCAGACATTAAAAAAGGATGGGAATAATTAAATAAAAATAAATCTTGTGCAGGTAGTAAACTATTTTTTCCCAGTTCGGCGATGGTCAATCCTGCGACTATCGCCTTTTTTGACCGAGGGAAACGATCGCTGGCTATTTTCAGACGAAGCTCGGTTGAGAAACGACGAATAAAAAAATAAGAAAACAGAAAAAGGTCGAGTGCGGTTGAAAACTAACGGGAGTTAATACCATGCGTCAATCCGGCCACACCCTTATCGAAATGCTCGTCACCTTAACCCTGATCACTATCCTGCTGCTGATCGGTTTTTCTATACTTTCGAGATTAATAGCGGAACTACGCCTAGATATGGCCACCTTTGAACTTTCCCAACATTGGAAGTTTACCCGTTTTGATGCTATGGGAAGTGGAACCACCCCCACCACCCTCTGCATGAAAGACGACGGACGGATCGAGGTGGCCAAGATAGCCAGCGACGATTGCGAGACGGTCAGCGAATGGCAATCCCTGACGGACGGGGTGGACATCGACACCGCCAATTCGACCCTGAGAAGAGTTAGCGGTGTCGGGGGAAACGACGGCACGATCTACCGGGTTAGTTGGGCAGACACGAGGGGCGGTCTGGGCGGTTCTTGGGGACAGTTAGGGCGACTGACACTGACCGCCCAGGGAACGACCGCCAAACGCTGTCTATTTTTATTCCGTGTCGATGGTTCATGGGATATCCGCGAAGACAACCGATGCCAGAGATAAAAAAGAAAAAAAAAGACGGGAGAAAAGGCTAACGCCATCGGGTGTAAATCATTCGAGGAACACAACGATGACAGAACAAACTTTACTGGCCGACCTCTCCCGGCAATTCCCCCAGCTTCCCAACCTCGACCTCACCCTACTAACACGAACCCTCTTTCCTCTATCCCCGGTTGAACTCTATACCCTCAGACTCGCTCACGGCGATAACGCTATCATGAAGGCCGCCATCGATAGCACCATTCGGCAACGGCAAGAAGAGAAGGAAATCGCCGCCCTCGAACTACAGCACGAAATCTATGACGAGTATCGTCACTGCTGTGGCGGTTGGTAAACTTTATTGGTGGGGACATTCCCCGCCAAATAGCCATTTTGTCATAATCAAAATGTTAATCAACGTATTATCTAGTTCCAGTACAAATATGGTCAGATATGAGTTCCAATAAGTCAGATCGAGCGAATGCCCTGTATGAATCCGACTTCTACGGCTGGACAGAGCTACAAGCGAAAGCTCTGGCCACCCGACAAGTAGAAGCTCTGGACTGGCAAAACTTGCGGGAGGAAATCATTTCCTTGGGTAAACAAGAATATCGAGAACTGGTGAGCCGTCTAACCGTTTTGGTAGGACATCTTCTCAAATGGGAATATCAGCCAGATAAACGTTCTCGTAGTTGGTTTTTGACGATTAGAGAACAGAGACGAGCGATCAGACGGCATCTACAGGGCAATCCTAGTTTAAAATCCCGGATGCCGACGGCTTTATCCGATGCTTTCGAGGCCGGAGTCGATTTGGCTTTGCGAGACACGGACTTACCGATACGGACTTTTCCCTCTCACTGTCTTTTCACCTTCGAGGACATCATAACCGACCATTTCCTCTGCGATACCAGTCAGGATTGGCCATGAGTTCAACGATTCGACGATACCGCCTCGACGGGTATTTGAATTTCACTCCGTTTCAGGGGATCGGGAACGTAGGGACCATCATAGAAAAAGCGACGGGGGGAACCGATCGCCCGGTAGCTCGGATGTTCTGCCAGCCATTCGTTCAGTCGGGTCAATCCCTGTTGGTAACTGTCAAAATCGTAACCTCCCTGTAATCCCAAGCTCACCACCGTCATGGGTGGTACATCCTCAATCCGAATATTATCGGCCACCTCTTTCGGGTAAGTGTCGGTGTCGCGGTAGAGAAAGGAAACTTCGGCCTCTCCCGATGTCGCTCCCGTGTCTGCGGAGTAACGGGTTTCAACGGGTGCGGTCATCGAGATCTCGTTGGAACTGATGTGTTGGTACAGGGGATAAAACGACCGGTTCGCCGCCTCGGAAAGTTGACCCCGATAGCGGTAAGTAGCGGCGCGATAGGCGGGATAGTTCTTCACCTCGATCCGTCCGTTCGGGGTCGGGGTCGGAAATCCTGCGGGTAGGGGAGCGCTAGAGGCTTGATAGACCCCGATCACTAGAGCGGTTAGGGCGATGAAGCCGAGCGGTATCAATAGGTAAGGTAGTTTCATGGGGAATCGGGCGCGATGACCTCTCTATTGTGGGACGAGTTGACTTCCGTTGACCGCTCAACTGATTTCTAAGCGCGAGTAGAGAGACTTTGAAGGCGATGTTTATAGCGGTGTGCAGTCGTATTAGGTACAGTGTCACAAGCTATAAACCATGCTAGGCAAAGCTTGGTCTGTATCTCACTCAAGCGCTTACCGCTATAATATGCTAGTTAGGTTATCGCGGTTCCATAGAAATTTTCTCTATTCTCCCGCCAAAACGGATAAAATGCTTGAGATTCAAAGTTAATAAATGATCGACTTCCGCTTTTAATGAACCATAAGCAATTAAAGCATCATAAATCGCTCCTCCTCTTAAATTTAAAGTTACCATAAGATTAATTACAGCTTTATAATCATCGCTTGTTAAGGAAATAATCTCAAAGGAATCTAAATTTTCTTTAATTAATTGTTGTACCAATTGAGGAGATAGACGAGGTTTTGCGGGAAAAGCCGATAAAATTGCGTAGAGTTCTGCAAGAGTATGAGTTCCAATATAACCCTGAATTTCTCCTCGTTTAACTCTGGTTAACCAAGAAATACAAGCTGAGTGCTGTTCATGGTTGACTAAAATAGATGCAACCAAAACCGACGTATCGAATAAAACTTTAATCACAACATTAGCTCATTCATTCTTTCTTGTCTAAGCTCCTCGATAAAAGCTTCAGGATTAACTAGCAATTGGCTGTCAACAACCAAAACATCATTCTCGTAATAAACCTTTGGCTCTTCCTTAATTGGATTTAAGACTAGCTTACCATCTTGAACTTCTACCTGAAATTGACTATCATATTCAATGCCTAGTTGTTCCAGCAAAGTTTCAGGAATTTGAATACATCTACTTCGATCGAGCGTCACTAATTCCATGGCAATTATCTTGAATTCTTTTATCTTCATTATACCGCTATATTTCTCCTGTAGCTCTTAAAACCCCTAAAATAATTCGACATCCATGAACATTTTACCTCAAAATGTCGGCTTGAAGGAACCCTCGGTTTCACCTCGGAGATGAAAAACCGACCAATATAACCGAAGGGAACTTAAGCAATTTTGGGAAATATCCAAAATTAACTGTTTTGCGAACGCAAAGCGCTCGCTACGCGAGATCGATTGCGATACCGCCGAATATTACTCTAGAGTTTATTATTACTTGAGGAAAAAGGGCAATCCGATTGCGACTAATGATATGTGGATTGCAGTGACCGCTCTACAATATAATCTGGCTTTGTTTAGCTATGACAAGCATTTTCGGGCGGTCGATGGGTTGATAACAGGAAATAGCATCGCCAATTTTGCGATTATTCCTATCTAAACTGCCCAGGAGATCACAAGTCAAGACAAATGTATTCTCAATGACAAAGAGATAGTTTCTGCTGATTAAATAAAGGAGGTTTTGAAATCATATCTAAAGAGTTTTAACAATTTTTTATCGGAGAAAAACATAATTTTTTCGAGAAAATAAAATTAGTTAAGTCTCGACAATAATATATAATTAATTTAGAAGAATAGTTATATTTTAATCGGCTATAATCCCTTTTGTAAAATCGGGGATATTACCCGACGTTCAAGATAAAATCCAATACCGAAAAAAACCATGAACCAGCCCCTCGATCCCGCAGCCCTGCTCCGTGCCGGTCAAAAATTGGGTCAACCCCTACCCGACGCTCTCGGTGTCGGTAAATCGGTCACTTCGCCGCAATACGGCACGGGAAAAGTGACGGGCTGGTTGGGCAATCGATTGATCGTCAAGTTCCAGGGCTATTCTGTCCCCCTACAGTTCCCAAACTGGCAAGAATCGATCGCTTCAGGCGAGTTAGTCTTGGCCGAGATAACACCGTCCGAGTCCTCTCCATCGACCCCCGCGATTCTGGCAGCTATTCAACGTCTCAAAAAACCCGAATTTCGGGCGATTGCTACCGAATTAGCGGAACGATTGACTTACATCACCGTCATTCCCCCTATTAAGGGACGGTTACACCCGATCCCCGCCGATGTTCCGCCCGTGCTAACAACCGCTCTAGCTAAAATCGGGATCGATTCCCTCTACGAACATCAACTGGAAGCCCTGACCTTATTGCGACAGGGCAAGGATATCGTCATCGCCACCCCCACAGCTTCTGGCAAGACGCTCTGTTATAACCTCCCCATTCTCGAATCTTGTCTCAGGTCGCCGGAACCGACCGCTCTCTATCTCTTTCCCCTCAAAGCTCTGGCCTTCGACCAGACCAGGAAGTTACAAACCCTGAACGAGGCGTTGCCACCGAACGCTAGTTTGAAAATCGGACAGATGACGGGGGATACCTCGCAGTCCGAACGATGGAAATTGTTTTATCCCGATATTCCCCGGATTCTAGCGGTCAGTCCCGATTTACTCCATTACCAGCTAGAGAAAATACGCGGGGGAAGTCAAGGGCAGGGATGGCGAGATTTCTTGCGTTCCCTACGTTGGGTGGTAATCGACGAAGCTCACACCTACACCGGCGCGTTCGGAGCGCATTTCGCCAATCTTACCCGCCGTCTCCGGCGGGCGGTCGATAGTGTCGGCGGCAATAGCGATCGCTTACAATTTATCTGCACTTCGGCCACGCTCGGAAATCCCGTCGAGTTATTGGAGCGTTTTGGGGGTCGTGCCGACGAACCGAAACGGCTAAAAGCAATGGATACGGGTCAGGGAACCGCCGCGTCCAAAACTTTCCTTTCCCTCGCACCGACGACTTCCCCCAATCCCGACACGGTGCGGATCGTCCTCTCCCTTCTCCAACAAGAACTGAGCGGTATCGTTTTCTGTTACTCGCGCACCACCGTCAAGAACTTGCTGAAACTGCTCGCTAAAGAAGCCGAAAACTGGGGAAACGCTGGGTTAGCGCGACGGGTAGCACCCTTTTACGGTTCCATGCAGTCCGAACAACGTCGTCGCCTGATCCAACAGTTAGAAACCGGGGAGATTAGGGTTCTCCTCTCCACATCGGCACTGGAAGCGGGAATCGACCTCCCCGAACTCGATTGTTGCATTATCCGCGGTTATCCCGGTTCGATCATGTCTTTCCGGCAAAGGATCGGCCGGGTCGGACGACGGCGAAGCGGTCTGGTTATCTTCCTACCGATCGCCGATGATCCTCTCGATCACTACTACGGAACCTATCCAGAGCGATTACTATCGGACGGAGTAGAAAATGTCGCCTTCAATCCCGACTACCCGACCCTGCTGGCCAAACACCTGCTCTGCTGTTGTGCCGAGAGCGGATTAGGGGTAAGTGAGGTACTACCCCGTTTCGGAGAGGTAGGCGGACGGCTGGCCGATGAATTATTACGGCAGAACAAGCTTTTTCTGAAAGCGAACGGTTTTTTGCACGCCGTCGGAATGCCCCACCACTCGGTCAACCTTCGCGGCAACCCCCAGCAAGCGGTCAAATTAATAGACCTGACCACTAAGGAGACGATCGAGGAGATGGGTTTGGAGTTAGCCCACCGTGAGGTCTTCCCCGATGCACTCTATACCGCAATCGACGGGGACGGCCGACGGGTGGTGTACCAGTGCCGCGAACTGAACGAAGAGAACCGCACCGCATCGTTAGAACCTCTCGGTTGCGATAGCGATCTCTCGACCCAACCAGAAACCGACCTAACAGTAGCCCCCAGAACGCTACTGGCAGAACCGAAGATTCTCTCGACCCCGTTCCCCGACGCACGGCTCAGAATACGTCTGCACTGGGGTGAAATCACCTCCTCGGTCACGGGTTATCAACGGTTAAAACGCCAGTACCGTCTTACCTGCACCAATCCTCACTGTTCGGGCTATCATCTGCCCCTCAAGGGCAAAAGCTGCCCGCAATGTCACCGCTCTCTACGAACGGCCGAGATCACCGATGTGGAGCAGAAAATCACTTTTCCGACCCCGTATCGCACCGGCTACGAAGCTCCCGTCTTAAAAATCGAACTCAATCCTGGAGTCACGACCGCTATCCGCGAGGAAGTCGCCCGTCTTAGAAAGAACCTTAACGATCGCTACGGTGATAACATTCCCGACACCCTCAAAGACCTCTGGACGAGCGCACCAGATTGGTTAGCCCTACACAGTATGGGGCATCAACTGATCTTCGCCGTCCCTCTACTGGTACTTTCCTCGCGATCGGATGTCAATTTCGTGGTCGAGCGGGAGGATAAACGAAACGTCGGTTATTTCTTCGATACTTGCGACGGTGGCAACGGGGCGACGGAAGCGATTTTTCAGAACCTACCCCGACTGGCAGACAAAGCGCGGGCGCTGGTTGAAGCCTGTGATTGCGGGTACGGCTGTCCCCGTTGCCTGACCCAACACGGCTGTCCCCAACGAAACGAGGGGTTGAATCGGGATTTGGGACTGTTTTTATTGAAAGCGATCGGGGAAAGCGCGTCCTCGATCGAGTGAAGTTTCCAAAACGAGTGGTTTGAAGAACAAGGCAACGAGTGGCCAAGACTTCCTAGGCGTTCCTGTATCGTCTCGAAGTGTCGATTGACTAACGGTTCAATTACTGAATTTATGGGGGAAAAACCAGTTCACGGTAACTGTGGGCGAACGCAAAGCGCTCGCTACACGAAATCGTCTTCGGAACTAACATCCGAGCTAATAATTGCCTCCGCAATCTGCCGACGTGTGACCCCCGATAAACAAAGGGCGCGGGTTATCAGGTCAAGTGAAACCGAGGGATCACCCGATTCAATTTTCGCCACTCGTGACTGGCTCGATTCCATTCTTTTTGCTAACTCTTTTTGAGAAATGTTTTGACTTTTTCTAATTTCTTTTAATTTTCTCCCGAGGGCTAGTTTGAGTTCGATAAGCTCGGATTCTACGGGCGTAAGCTCTAGAAATTCCTCTACTGTTCCCACCTTCCAGCCCGCCGCTTCTAAACGTTGACGTTTAGCTAAATCCATGTCCGATCTCCCAGGAGTTTTCACCTCTCCACTCAACCAAACGATATCTTTATCATTTTTGTTTTGCATTTATTATCCCATAATATGTCAAATCTGACATACGGGCAAGTGCTAAACTGCCTTTTGTATCAGACTTCCTGCGAGCTTGAAGATATATCGCTTTAATAGACTTCTTGCATAAATCCGAAAACAAACGATAGAAACAATAATGGGAGGGACTTTCAGTTAATTATTTATTAGTAGTTGATAATCTTCAAAAATGTTGCTGTACAAGGATCGAATTAAGACTTTTGCAAGAGGTCTAAGAGGTCTATTGGCTCGAAACTGTTTCCTGTTTCCATAATTTACGCTTCCAATTCGTTAATTGCCTTTTCAACTTCAATCAAAAGTAAACCTAAATCTTGAGTGATTACTTGCCAGACAATATCTAAGTCAATATCAAAATAAGCATGAACAATACGATTTCTCATGCCGATGATTTGTCGCCAAGGGATTTTAAAATACTTAACTTGGCAAGGTTCAGAAACATTATTAGCAGCTTCGCCCATTATTTCAATTAATCTTACGAGAGCTAAAGATAACATCCTATCGTCATCTAAATCTTGTCTGGTGCGATTATTTACAAAAGATAATGCCTCTTTTGCTGAATCTCTGATGTGTTTTAGCCGAGTTAAATTATCAATTTTGCTCATAAATAACTATAGCTTCTGCCAAGACTTGCTCACGAAAATAACGGCTTAAATCTGCCGATGTTCTTAAATCTATCTGGCGATTTATTATATTTGATAACTCATCTTCCATCGTAATAATAGCTAAACCAGGAGTCTTCCCTTGTTCAAATTCTACTAAAACATCAACATCACTTTCTCTTGTAAAATCATCCCTTAATACTGAACCAAATAAAGATAACTTGCAGATCGAGTGACGCTGACAAAATTGTTTAATTTCTTCTTGATATAAATTAATAGGAAGAGTTGTTTTTTTCATGGTTAAAACTCCTAATTGATGATTTTTAAATCTCAGATTTAAGAGGGGTGACTTAAAACTCCATCGCCTTAATTAATAAGTAGTCGTGCAAAATAAATTTCCTAGTGAAGAAAGGCACTCATGCAAGAGGCAAGAGGCAAAGGGGGGGTTAAAACCTTCCCACAACTCTAATTTTTCGGGTGTATAGGCTTCGTATTGGTCGAAGGTAATCGGGGCGGAATCCAGTTCGGGTCGCGGGAAGGGTGGCTTTTGACTCATGGCGGGCAGAGAGAGATGGCGATCCGGTACGCGGTCGGTCTATCAATTCTAACACCCCTAGATCCCGCGTCCGCTCGTAGTCCCTCGATCTGGGGTCGCGGTAATTCGGAGGGAACGATCGCCAGTCAAGGACGAAAATCAATCGGTCACTACCCCGTAATACTTCTCTAACATGGTCAGCATCCCTTCCTCCAACTCGCTCAAGTAAGGTCGCTGTAATTTCCCCAAGATTCCTAAGAAAGCAAGGGCGGTATCTTCCAGTTCTTCCCCTTCCCTCAGTCTCGACAATCGATCGCATAATCGCCGCACCGTCTGACAGTCCCCTTCGGTGTAGCCCAACTCCTTGAGGTACTCGATTTTAACCAGATCGATCACCCCATCGTGAAGTCGCAGATCGCAGGAACGCGGGTGAACGGCAGTGATGATCGCCCAACAGTTGTTTTTCCCCTTCAGGCGCGGGTTATCTTTGGCAAGGATACCGACCACTTCCCCCACCTCGAAAACATTCGCTTTCCCTTGATCCCGGTATTTACCCACCGTCTCGCGAACGACTCGGTGGTCGGGTGTTTTGCCCCCAGCTACCGCTACGGCCTCATTCCAGACGGTCGGTTGTTGTTGCGGGGCAAGTACGGCCAGGGGGCGCACCTGATACTCGCTCGATGGTAGGAGCGGGCAGTTAGCGGCACTCAGGGTTCGGTAGATCGCCGCCCCCGTAATTAAATAGTTGGCCTTCTGACGACTGTGACCGAATCGCCCCCGACAGTAATCCTCGAAGGAGTCGTACCCGTCCCGGTACAACCGTCGATCTCGCAGTTCTTGCAGGGCGGAACCGGCCTGGTAGAAAGCCCGTTCTACCGTCCGCTCTAACCGCTCCCTGTCCCTGACCTCCTCCTCGCTCAACGGTCGCGAGGATTGAATTACCTCCACCTCGATCGCAAAGCGCTCGCTACGCGAGATCGCTTCTACCCCGCGCCCCGCAGAAGCTAACATTTCATCGAGTTCGTCTTCTGTCCATTCCGACCGTCTTTTAGCCATCGCGTTCATTCTCCCCACCCAGAGCGAACACATAGGACGGTTTGGGAACTAGAGCCTTCAAGAATACCGTGTCAGCCGTCCAGTAATTGGCTCTCTCTCTCTCGGCTACAGCCAGAAAAACCGCATCGTACAACGTCAGTAAACCGTACATCCGGGCCATCTCCCACGCCCTCTCTCGAATATCTTCCCCATCGACATAATCGATCGGTAATTCCCCGAAGGCACTATAGAGTTGACCCGCCTCCCCTTCCGTTAGCAGACCACTCCTGATTTTTTTCCGCAAAACCGAAGCGATTTCGGCCCATGCGAAACAGGGGAGGACGATCCGACCCGATAGCGCCTGGCCGACCAATTCCGTCGCCGCTCCTTCCTGTTCGTCGGGACACAAATTTTCGATGAAAACACTGGTATTGATACAGTAACTACTCAAGCTCCGATTCCCCCTCTCTCAACTGACGGAGCAGGGGGATCGGGTCAGGGTGTACTCCCGTTCTCCGTTTGACCTGTTCGGTGTAATCGCTGGATGGTATCGTGAGCTTCTAGGGCTTTACGCCGCCTCACCTCTCGCTCCACGGCTTCCACTACTAGCTCGTTAAACGATTCTTTCCCAGACTTGAGCCGCTTGGCCTGCCGCATCAACTCAGACGGGAATCGGATCGTCACCGCTTCCTTTTCTATAACCATTTCCAATAACCACCGTTTAGTTACATTTTACGGGAATTTTGCCAGCCCTATAGGATAGATATGGCTACCAGTGCTTTGCTCCAAGCTCAGACCAACCCCGCTAACAGGTCGGAGATTTCCCCTTGCACATTTTTGCGGTTGTCATCGTAGATCATTAAAGTATTGAGATCAGCGTGACGGCTCAATTTCTGCACCCGCCGCACGTCACCGCCCGTCGCGTCGAGAGCGGCGGTTATTCCCGAATGACGCACCCGGTGGGGCGACATTTTCTTGTTCACCCCGGCCGCACTGGCGATTTTCGCCACCAATTTATGGATCGCCGAGCCGGTCAGTCGATGACCGCGACTACAGCGATCGAGGGCGATAAAAAGAGGTTGACGGATATCGAGTTCCCGCCGCTCCCGTAACCAATCCACAAGTGCGTCGAGGGTCGGACGCGACAGACTGACGGTTTCTTTCTGTTGACCCCGGCCTTTACCGAAGATGGCCAATGTTCGACCCTCGGTATCGAGATCCTTAATATCCGCACTCTCGATCTCCCCCCGCCGGAGGGCGTTATCCCAGAGCAATCGTAGGATGGCGTAGTCCCGTTTCCCCTTGAGAGTTGAGCGGTCGGGAACGGCCAACAGGTCGCGGTAAACTTCCTTGCTTACCCCGGTGGTGTCCCGGTAACGCACCACCTTGTCCCCCGATACCTCGGACAGATTGAAATCGCATTGCCCCAGTTGATTGGCCAATCTCACTAGGGACTTGATCGCCGATAAGCGCCGGTTTCTCGTCGCCTCCGCTAGTCCCCGCTCGTCCCGCAGGTGAGCCTTATAGCGCAGTACCAAAGAGAGCGCAGCGAACCGATCGAGGGAGAGGAATTCTTGCGTTATCCCTGGGGTCGGTTCCTCACAACCGAAGGCGAAGACAAAGAAATCCTTTAAATCCCCCGCATAAGCGTGTCGCGTCCGGGGCGAACGCTTGGCCGCAAGCAGTTGGGCTAATACGTCCGGGTTGTCGAGGGCTTGCCCTGAGCTAGGTCGAAGGGGGGCGATATCCTCGCGTCTGGTTAGATCGGTGGCTGACACGAATTTAGGGTTGCGATAATGTAGATTTACGCTACCTAGATTATCATGTTTGACATCCCGACAACGTCCCGTTGTCAGAAAACGGGGTCGCAGACGCTCGACGGTCGGGGAATGACGACGAACGAGGTCAAACAGCATCTAGAGGGAAAACATTTGACGTGATGGACAATCAGGTATGCTATTTAAACGGGCTTCCACAGATTAAAACACGACCGTTTTATTGTACTCCCTTCGATTGATTCAAGAGATTTTGGTAACATTCGGTCGGGGTACGGTAAGATAAATATTTAAAGGGAGTCTGATTAATTATTTCTGCAAATCTTTCGTTATCAACCGCATTGTACTGATCTAATTTAGCGATTAAATTCTTTATGTTATTCATGGAGCTTACCAGACTCCTATTCTCGGACTTGAGATAATGAATTTCAGGGGAATCGCCCTCTTGCTGGTCAATGGCGGTAATTTGAGCGATAATTCCCTTAATTCCCTGCTTATACGAAGAAATTAAGGTGTATAAACTCTTTTCCTGAGTAATGAGAAAAATACCTCTCTTCCTGAGATCGAGGACATCAATTCGCCAAGTATTAATATCGGCGATAAAATCTTCTCTTGACCTCACTTCCCCTTGGATTCTTGCGGCTGCTTTACTTGATAAAATCAGAAGATGGGCGTTCGCATGACATGGCTTGAACCCCGTTAAAACCCCTATTACGATAAAAATTGTTCACACCTAGTTAGGGCCGCCTAATGGGGCCGGGTGGAACTCATTTATCCGTACACACTATACTCAAAAGAAGAAAAGATGATGAAAACCTCCATTCAAGTAGCTTCTTCTCTGTTCGTTAGTGCGATCGTTTCTTCGGGTCAACTGGATCTGATGATGGTAGGAACAGCGCTCGCGACCGCCACTTCTACCTCTGCGATCATTGTTACTAAAGAAAAAAAAAAAATCAAGACTCTGATTGAAGGAAGTCTGACTAACTCCCAAACTATGATTAAGGGGATCGAAAAAATCGAAAAAGAGGTTAAAGCTGTCACACACACAACAGAAAAAGTGGCTAAAGAAGTCAGAACCCTGAAAACCAGTAGCCGTTTACTGGTAGGCGCAACCCAAAAAGTTCAACATCAACAAAAGCTAACGACTGCAACTCTAAATCAGCAACAACAACAGTTAAATCAACTTACTCCCCAAGAGAAGCCAACCCCAGAGATAGAAACTGAGAAGCGCGTCATTCCCCTACCCCAAAAAAGACAGACGGTGACTCACATCTACATCGATGGTAACAATTTCAGCAAAACAACCGAAACACTAGGGTTAGAAATTGACTGGAAAGCCTTAAAAATTGCTCTGGTGGAACCAGCAGAACAGACAGATACTTTTACTTTAAAGTATTATACTGGACTCCATGAGCATCTTTCTCCGAATCAAAAACAATGGCTTCATCACTTAAAACAACTTAACTACGAGATAATCACCTTCCCTTTATCACAACGGGAAAACGGATGGAAAACTCTTGGCGATGATTTAGCGATGGGGTTGGATTTAATAGAGGCGGTTAAACCAGGTGATCGCGTTATCTTAGTAACTGGCGATGGAGATTTCATTCCCTTGATTGAGAGACTACAAGCACGCAACGTTGATGTCAATGTGGTTGGTGCTTCTGTAAACACTAATTCTCGCTTACAAGCATTACTACAACAGGACTTTATCCCCCTAGAATCTATCAGTGACCAGATTGTTAAACTTAAGAAACTAACTGCTTAAAAGTCACATCTTCCACCGCTTCTAAAGCTGGTCTTGAAATTAATCTTGTCCCCGCCTTTGCGGGGATTCAAGGGTTAAATCAATTGTTGACAAATTTCATCTCGTAATTGGCTATAGAGATAATAGGGAGTATTTTCATCGCAACCGACATAAGGAGATGATTTTTGTCCAAGTAACTGATAAGTGTGGATAGCAATATTGAGAACTTCCCCTAAAATATTGTTAGGATGACAAGCTTTATGGGGATTAGCTTTATATTTATCTTTGTCGTCAGTCCAATTTCGTTTGTCTTCTTCCCATTGTTGAATCATCGTTTGTACTGATACTCCTCTGCCACTATGAATGAGCGCATTTCGATTATCAAACCAATAATCTAATTCTACCAAAGAGGCTAGAATCTGTTGCCATAATTCAAGGCGATCTCGCGTAGCGAGCGCTTTGCGTTCAGGATGATCAATTTCTATTAAGGTTTGAACAAAATTTCTCTTACTATAACGATTTCCTAATTTATATTGTTTCTTATGATAAACTTCTTCAACTTTTAAGATATTTTTTAGTTTGGCAATCGCTCCACTATCCCCTTGACCAAACTTGCCTTTAATAATAATCTCAAGGGGATATTCTTTTTGATTTGTTATGGCTTTACAAGTAGATGTATGCTCCTTATTTATTTGAGTTTTCTTATATTGCCAAGTGACTTCATATGCACCAAAATTCTGTTCTAGCTCCTCAAATTTATTACAGACTTTATATCGTTGATCTGCTTGTCCTCTGACAAATACCCAATCTTGATTTTGATTATTATTTCTCAAGTATTTTTGTCCGCCTAAGCCAATAACTAATTCATTTAAAGTGACTTCATAAAAAGAACTTAATCGGATTAGAAAGTTAGCGATTTCATCTAGTTCCCAATAAATCCGACATTGAGTATAAAGATTTAACCAAAAGTTATGCTCCATTTTATCATTATCTCTCACGGCATTTTTATCAAGGTTAAAACAGCTAACGGCAAAATCAAGGCTTGTGATAATTTCTGTTAACTTTTCTTGCTCTTTTTGGGTGTCACTGGCTATTGCAGAAACTTGTTTTGCTAAATAAATCAAAGTTTCTTGCCAATCTTTAACAATCACTCTTGCTCC
>NZ_JADEXI010000569.1:0-2979 GCF_015207185.1 Microcystis sp. LEGE 08355
TTGATTTCTTTAAATTTTTCTATTCCGCCCTCTTGCTCATCTCGAAGATAGGTTAATAAGGTATTTGGCGAGATTCCTGCTAATTGACAAATTTTTTGGTGCGGTATTTTTTGACTCTTTAACCAAAGAACTTCCATCTTCAGTTGAACCCGGGGATGGGGATGGTGAAATCTTTCCTAAGACAGTGAGTTCTTTTCTTCTTCCGTGAATTCTAGGTTAATCATGTTTTTAATGAGTGCATTGCTTCTAATTATGACCCTGAAACTATATTATTGTCTTTGAGTAAAAAATGTAAGTTGTAGCCGTGCAAAGTATATCAAAACTGTTATATTATATAAAAATATTGCTGAGATTTTTCCTATGCCTCTAATTAAAATTCAAACTTCTGTCACCTCCCTCGATGATGAGACGGTTAATCAACTTTTGCAGAGTCTTTCGGCTAAATTAGCTAAACATCTGGGAAAACCCGAATCCTATGTGATGACAGCTTTAGAATCGGGTATAAAAATGACTTTTGCTGGCACTTTTGAGCCAGTGTGTTATGTGGAGATTAAAAGTGTTGGTTCTATTTCCGCCGCTCAAACTAAAAGCATGAGTAGTGATTTTTGTCAAGAAATTGAGGCTTATTTAGGAATACCGAAAAATCGCATTTATCTAGAATTTGCCGAGGCGAAAGGTGATCTTTGGGGATGGAATGGCAATACTTTTGGCTAATTTATGCCAAAATTATCGGAGATAGGGCTTATTTTAACTCTCTGGTTAAGATTTTCGCCTGTTCAATCCAAGCTAACATCACCGCAATATCGGGACATAAATCGCGTCTTTGCAGATTAGCCACCTGAAAATTGATGTTTGTGCCAATTGCGGGGATGAGCCTTTTTCTGTCAACTCTTGAGGTTGACGCGTTTCATTTTTGAATTGGCGTTGCTTGATCAAGCGACGAGTGAAGATACTTTTACCAAATATGATGGAACAAGATTTAAGGGTAAATTTCTCGATTCTGCTTATGAAGCGATCACCACAGGATTACGAGAAAATATCGATGATTACTCTACTCAAGATATTGAACTGCTAAAAACAAAAATTCAGGAAATGTGGTCAGAATCTGACTTTATTTATAACATCGGTACGGGATCGAGAGCTAGAACTAGAATGCTCAAAATGATTGAATTTGGCAAAAAATATTTTAAAAAGTAATGAGTAAAGATAATAAAACTATCGAAATTTTCCAGAAAAACTTAGATGAAGATATGGCATGGCGAATTAAAGAACTTAGTATTTTAAAAACTAAAATTCCTCGACAAAAAGGAACTGAGCAAGATGTATTAATTAGAGCCAGAATAACCACTCTCTATGCCCATTGGGAAGGTTTTATTAAATATGCAGCAGAATGTTATTTGCAGTTTGTTTCCTTAAGAAAATTAAATTATCATGAACTGGATTACTGTTTCGTTGCCTTCTAGAAAATCTATAAATCAGTTAATAAAAACCAATAAATTTAAGTTACAAAAAGAGATGATCAAAAATTTACTTGATAACCTAGAAAATAGAGCTTTTATACCCCACGAAAATATTATTAACACCAAATCTAATCTCAATTTTGAAGTTTTCACTGATATCTGTACTATTCTAGGAATTGATGATAGTGATTATCAACTGCGGCAGAAAGCTATTGATGAACAACTTCTCACCCAAAGAAATAAAATTGCTCATGGCAAGTATTTAACTAGAGACGAAGTGACTAATCGGAGTAACTTGTCTTTTGTCTCTGCCAAATTCTTATCTTCTGTATCGCGCTGTAAACTTTGAGTATTATAAATTTCTTTAATTAAGTCTCTGCCAGCAGAAAAAACATTACTATCGGAATATTTGGTTGCACTGGCTTCTTCAAAAAATATATTAATTCCCTCTGACCATTCAGCTTTTAACTCTAAGTCATCCACTTGCTCTAATAGATTATTACTAAGAGATTGAAGTTCTTGAAGCTGCGTTTTGACATGAGGTGCTTTCGCATAAATTCTTCCCCAAGTGGACAAAAAATCAAGAGTTTGTTCGGCAATTAAAGGGGTTCCGTCCGCAAGACTAACTTTAAAAAAAGCGTCGAGGACAGGGGCAAGAAGCGCAAAAATTGGTAATTCCCAACTATTGACAGAAGCGGTAAGAACAAGTAGGCTGATTCTAGATGGACTATCAGGGGGAATACTATTGCGAGATAAAATTGACGCAATAAATAACCAAACAACCTCATTGTTAATCTCGCTGTCATTCTGTAGAAGCTTACGTCCCAATACCCCTAAGCCGATTTCTGAAGCTTCGATCGATCCCAGTGCCAACAGAGCGGCAAACTCTCTAACATGACTATCCACCCTTCTCAGATTGCCGAAAGCTCTATCAATTTCTTCTCTAGCGTTATCACTATCGCCAGAGTCTAAAAATTGTTGTACTCTTCTAAGCATCGTTGTCATTCTGTTTGGGGCGAAGGGATAAAGGTAAGACCACTGCGAATTTCAATATCTACACGGGCGTTTTTAGTTTTACGTTTAGAATCCTGAAATGGGTGCGGTTGTGCCTCTGGAGTGACACCACCTTGCTCACTAGCATTTGTAACAAAGCGTTCAGCTTTTCTAAAAGCTTGTTTCCGTTCCTCTCGTTGAAATTCATTGCATTGCCCTTTAATATTAGCAAGAAATAATAATCCTTCTTCAGCAGTAACAGGATTTTTTCTTGCCCAAGAACAACTGTATCCACCCTCTTGCTGGATATCGTCTCCTTGAGCTTGTACCCTCCCACGATAAGGTTCTGACGAACTCGACATATTAAATGTTCAAATTTATTCATTTAAGACAATTATATAGGGTCTGCTGAATAAATCTAAAAACCTTGTTGGATAAGACTTTTGGACTTTTTTCCCCTCAAAAAGTGCCAGCCATTGCGGGGATCGGGGGAAAATTCAGGTACTTTTTCCCTGAAAATTAGGTA
>NZ_JADEXI010000570.1:0-2974 GCF_015207185.1 Microcystis sp. LEGE 08355
TTTGTATCCATCCATAACCTTACACATTTGTTACGGATGAATTGAGCAGTACGAATAGCATCGTCTATGGCTTGATACTGTTGAGTTTTAGCTTTAACTTTAAACTCTAAGACAAACATTTTACGCAGGGGGGACTTAGACAAAATCAGTATAGCACAATAAAAGTTAAGTTAACAAGATATAGTTTAAAAAGCCGTCCTAAAAGGACGGGGCTTTAACCCAAAATTTCGGTAACATACCTTATTTTTGTTTCAATTAGAGAAGACAGGAGATGAAACAACCCAAAAGAAAACCCAACCACCGCGATGGGGAGATTGGGTTTTCTGGTTATGAATTGATTTTAAGGAGCTAAAGCGTTACCGCGCAGGAGAGAACCGATGGTTTTAGCAGTAATCTTCATCTGTACGAGAGGATTAGCGGGAACAACGGTTTTATAGAGATAACTGTCAAAAGTCATCTTTTGTACGTCCTTATCGGAACACATTTCCACAAAAGCTTCCCGGGTGGCATCGGTACGGTAGAAAACCCGTTGCAGGATATCTAATACCAGATAGGTCATACCGTATTTCTTATCCCAACGCTTGAGGTAGAGTTTCAATTCGTCCTCTGTGGGGATACGTTGGCCGCCGTTAGTGACTTCGACAATGGTTTCGGCACACATCCGCGCCGATTTAGCGGCGAAATAGATGCCTTCTCCCGAAGACTTAGTAACTGTTCCCGCAGCATCTCCCACCAGTGCCACGCGACCAACTACACGACGAGGACGGGGATGTTCGGGGATGGGGTGAGCCTCCACGCGGATGATCTCGCCTCCTTCCAGACGACGGGCCGCGCGAGCGCGAATACCAGCTTGTAGGTCTTTAATCATGGCTTTATTGACCTTCATTGTGCCAGTACCGACGGCGACGTGATCGTATTTGGGGAATACCCAAGCGTAGAAGTCGGGGGATACGTCTTTTCCTACATACATTTCGGCCAGGTCTTCGTAGTAGGCCATTTTATCTTGGGGAAGACGGATGCGTTCCTGGAAAGCGATCGCATAGTTGTAATCCCCGGCATCAATAGCTTTGGCAATGCGAGAATTAGCACCGTCCGCACCGATAACCACGTCCACCTTCAGAGATTTCATTTCCCCTTGGGAATTACCGTGGGAGTGATCGGCGTAGTGTAGGGTGTAGGGATCGGTGCTATTGGTGGGAATGTCGAGACCGTAAACGGTTCCGTTGATTAAATGCGCTCCTAATTTATGGGCGCGTTCTCTCATAAAACCGTCAAGGACTTCCCGACGACACATTCCGATATATTCGTCTTGATTATCGAGATTAATATCGACTTCGACGTTAGAGGGGGAGATCATTTTCATTTTTCTCACCCGGCGATCGATAATTCCAGGAGGTAGGTCAAATTCGCTCACCATACAGAGAGGAATCGCTCCACCACAGGGTTTAGCATTATCTAATTTGCGTTCAAATAAATAGGTTTCAATGCCTGCTTTAGCTAATGTTTCTGCCGCCGAAGAACCGGCCGGCCCTGAACCCACAACAGCGACTCTTAACACTCAGGTTTTCTCCTACATACTTACGAGCGAGTACGCTTTGCAGTGTACCACAGGGGTTTAGCCGAAAGGAACGAGATTCTCCGATTCTGCCCGATCTTGCAACAGTGCTTAACATCCTCTGTTACAAAAGTTTATTTTACTGCCCGTAGATGTTTTTTTATCGATGTGTTGTATTGTGTTACACCCCTCTCCCAAACTGGAAAAGGGGATAGCTGCGAGGATTGTTAACCTCTTGCTTTCAACCAATCGCTAATAGCGGGGGGTAAATCCCGTTGCACTTTGCCACTGACATACATTCCGATATGTCCGACGGGGAAAGCACAAGCGGTATAGTCAGAAGTACCGATATAATTCCCTAAAGCGAGGGAAGAAGCGGGAGGGACAAGGTGATCTTTATCCGCATAAAGATTGAGAATTGGCATAGTCAGATTGTGTAAATCTACCCGTTTATCTCCTAACATCACTTCCCCTTTAATCAGTTTATTTTGCTGATAGAAATCCTTGAGGAACTGTCGGTAGGATTCTCCCGCTTGGTCGGGACTATCAAAAATCCATTTTTCCATACGCAGAAAATTAACTAATTTTGATTCGTCTTCCATGATGTCAGGAAAATCGAGGTATTTCTGATAACCTAACTGTAAAGGTTTCAATTCCAGAAACTCTAAGTTGAGAAAATCTCCTGGAATATTGCCCATGGTATCTACCATTAAATCGATGTCTAATGCTTCGGAACCCAAGGAACATCCCCCGCGCATATTTAAGAGGGTCTCGGTTTGATAAAAGTCCACCGGTGTCACCATTGTCACCAGATTTTTTATCTTATCAGGATAGAGGGAACTATAGCATAAACTAAAGGTTCCTCCCTGACAGATTCCCAACAGATTAATCTTGTCGAGATGGTGACTTTGACGAATAAAATCGACGCAATTATCGACATAACCATTGATATAATCATCAAGGGTTAACCAGCGATCGCTTCTGGTGGGATATCCCCAATCAATTAAGTAGATATCTAAGCCTAATTTCAGCAGATTGGCCACTAAAGAACGCCCTTCCTGTAAATCTACCATGTAGGGACGATTGACCAAAGCATAAACCATCAGCAAGGGAATCTCGAAGGGTTTTTCAACCACGGGTTTAAAGTGGTAGAGAATGATTTTATCTTCCCGATAAACTGCTTCTTTTTCCGAGACTCCACACTGAATATCTTCTTCTTTAACTCGTTTGAGATTGTCCAAACCTTTGAGATTTTTCTGAGTTAATTCTAGATAATCTTGGGTAAAATCTTCCAGTTTCACTTGTGTCAAAAATGGCCACATAATTTAATTCTCCTAGGGAAGTAGGGTGATAGGGAAGTGGGGAAGTGGGGAAGTGGGGATTTTTCAGTGAGCAGTGAACAGTAAACAGTAATCCTGT
>NZ_JADEXI010000571.1:0-2974 GCF_015207185.1 Microcystis sp. LEGE 08355
CGGTAGGGAATTTCGGGAATGAGAATGATATCGGCCCCCCCCGCAATACCGGCAGCCAGGGCGATATGGCCGGCATCTCTACCCATAACTTCTAGAATCATCACCCGGTTATGACTAGCGGCGGTAAAATGGAGGCGATCGAGGGCTTCTGTAGCGATATTAGTAGCTGTATCGAAGCCGATGGAGACTTCTGTAGCTCCCACATCATTATCGATGGTTTTGGGGATACCAATCAGATTAATGCCTCCCTGTTGGGCAATACGGCGCAAAATCGCCAGACTACCATCGCCACCGATGCCGATCAGGGCATCCAGTCCTAGACTATGATAGCCGTCGATGATGTCCTGAGAGCGATCGATCACGGTTCCATCCGGCATCGGGAAAGCGAAGGGATCCCCCTTATTGGTAGTACCGAGAATTGTTCCCCCCATCACCAACAGGCGATCAACTCCTTCAATATCAAAGATCGTGGTTTTGGGGGGACGGCTAACTAATCCGTTAGTTGCTTCTCGAATACCCACCACTTCCCAGCCATAATTGCCACTGGCATGGTGGACAACGGCACGAATGGCGGCATTTAAACCCGCACAGTCGCCACCACTGGTGAGAATTCCAATTCGTTTTTTTTCACCCATAGGTTTTTGTCAGGAGATTAACAAATCTATATTTAGGGAAAAGTTGCGGATAATGCCTAAAAATTAAGAAAGTTTCTAGATCGTCCCTGACAGCTAGGGGAAAAAATCGAAAAATCCGCCCCCATCCCCTCAGTCCCCCTAGCAGAAAGTTTGACCGACACGAGCAGGGTATGCAGGGCGACACGGATTCCCATTATACTAGAAAGTATATAGCAATCTTAGGGCATTTGTCAACCCTAATATACGAGAAATTTTCTGATAACTGATAGCCAATCAATTTAACTATTTACTGCTTGCTGAAGACGGGATATATCCCAACCTTTTTGATTAAGAAGTAGCCAAGACTGCATTAAATCCGGACCGTGTAACTCCCCCATCAAAGCGGCGCGTAGAGACTTCATCACTAGACCTTTTTTAACCCGATGGGCTTTAGTTGTTGTCTCCACAATACCCTTAGCAACTTCTCCAGTCAAATCGGGAGTAATAGCGGCGAGAATATCCTTGATAATATCCTTAACTCCCTCTAATTGTAATTGACTTAAAGCCTCCTGATTATAATTAGCCAGAGGGGTTAAAAGTAAGCGACTTTCAGCGACAGCATCGCTTAAACGAGTTAAACTCGGACCGATGAGAGTAGCCAAACCGATCAACCAAGCTCGATCGGTTTCAGCAGCAAAATTATACCCTGCTTCTTGCCAGTAAGGAAGGAGTAAAGGCACTAATTCCTCACCGGTTAAACGATGGAGATATTGACTATTAATCCAGTCCAATTTAGTCCAGTCAAATTTTGCCCCCGCTTTATTTACCCGTTCTAAACTAAACACTTTAGCGGCCGTTTCAAGGGTAAAAATTTCTTCAGTAGAATCGGGAGGAGTCCAACCGAGGAGAGTCATGTAATTAACCAAAGCTTGCGGCAAAAAACCCAGTTTTCGGAAATCATCGATCGAAGTGACTCCATCCCGTTTAGATAACTTACGACCCTCCTGATTTAAGATCAAAGGAGTGTGGGCAAACTCCGGCACTTTTGCCCCCAAAGCTTCGTATAAAAGAATTTGTTTAGCCGTATTAGCGATGTGATCTTCCCCACGAATAACATGGGTAATTGCCATATCGATATCATCAACAACTACCGCTAAATTATAGAGAGGCTGACCGAAGTTTTCCTCGGTATTTTCCGAGGTACGAGCGATCACCATATCCCCCCCTAAATCACTACCTTTCCAGATGACTTTTTCCCGGATTAAATCCTGCCAAATAATTTCTCGATCATCATCAATAATAAAACGAATTACTGCTTTTCTCCCCGCTTGCTCGAATTGCGCTTGTTGTTCGGGGGTGAGATAACGATGACGATTATCGTAACGGGGGGCAAGATTGCGGGCTTTTTGTTCTTCCCGCATTTTTTCCAATTCTTCCGGGGTACAATAACAACGATAGGCTAAACCTCGATCGAGCAGGGTTTGAATGGCCTGACGATAATAATTAAGGCGTTGAGTTTGAAAAAAAGGACCTTCATCCCAATTCAATCCTAACCATTGTAGGCCCGCTTGAATATTTTCGGTATATTCTGGTCGAGAACGTTCTAAATCTGTATCTTCCACGCGCAAGATAAATTTACCCTGGTGATGATGGGCAAAAAGCCAGTTAAACACGGCTGTGCGCGCTGTTCCAATGTGTAAATTTCCCGTGGGACTGGGGGCAATACGAACTCTTACTGTCACGATCTAACTCCTAGGTTTTTTGCGGCAACGATATCCCATATTATTGCAAATTCACCTAGACCAACTCGCAAAATTAAGAAAATTAAATGAATAGCTACCAAAGGGTGAGAAAGGAACAACAAACTCTCAAGAATTGAAGTCTCCCTCTCCGGGGAGAGGGTTTGAGGGGGAGATATTTCAATAACCGTGTTATTTCGGTAATTCTAGGCAGCGATTAAAGATTTGCTCAAAGGTTGCCAACGGAAATATCTTTCCCCACCCAACTCGAGGACAAATTTTAACCGGGGTTCCTGTTGACTAAGATTAATTAAGTATTGTTTTTCTTCCGAGGATAAAACAAAACTTTCAATAATCCAAATCACTAAACCTTTAGATTTGGGGGGTAAATTTTCCAATTGATAGGTAGCAATGGGAGGAATAAAATAAACCGGTCCCACGGCCGCTTCCCGACCAATATTTTTTTTACCTAAATGGGGGGGACGGACTCCATGAATGCCGGTAAGATAGGCACTTAAATCCCCTAGACCTCTAGCGGTGATATGCAGGACATTGTAACCAGTGGCCCGTAAACGTCTTTGATAGCGTCCCTCGTAACCCCCTTCTAAGGGTGCGTAAATG
>NZ_JADEXI010000572.1:0-2969 GCF_015207185.1 Microcystis sp. LEGE 08355
CTATTATCTCTTAGGGCGGCAGTTTCGGTGGGGGATAGTCACCGTTTTGAGAGTTGGAGGCGATTCTCGTCTAGAATTAAGTAAAAAAATCCCCATCTTGCCAGGGTCATTCCTAACCCTAAATTTATGCTTATTCAGCCCGGAGGTCAACATGATTAAGGATATTGAAATTAGTAATTTTAGATGTTTTGAGCATACCAAAATTGAAGGTTTTGAGCGAGTTAATTTAATTGGCGGTAAAAACAATTCAGGGAAAACTGCCCTATTAGAGGCAATATTTTTGTATAGTTATCCCTATCCAAATACTATTCATCCCTACATCAGAGGAATCATTCGTAGGCAATCTTTAGCAGTTGTTCAGGCTGTTCCCAAAAATGCCTGGGATAATTTATTATTCAATCTTGATAGAGAAAATATTATTGAGTTAAAAGGCTCCCAATCTAAACGAGGAGATAAATTGGTAAAAATATCGATTTCCGATTCTCTTAAAGATGGCGTTTTAGGCATCTCTGAAGACTTACAAAAATTATACGATTTTATCGCTAAAAATAAATCAGTTATTTCTATCTTAAATATTCACACAAGTTTTCACCTCAAGAATGACTCAAATGATGGTCAACTGAACTATTTTTTAATTGCTAGTTCTGAGGGAATACTCGCTTTACCTGATGGAGGTGATGAGGAACCAGTAATCATTGCCGCATCTGTCAATAAATCTTTGGAAGACTTGACCGAGTCCTATACTAAAATAGTTTTTAATGAACAGGAAAAAGAAGTGCTAAAAGCTCTACAAATTCTCGATCCGTCCATTGAGAAAATAGAAAGTTTTTTTCTGGGCGAACCAAATTTATATCTGAAAAGAAAAGAGAGAAAACGCCTACCCATATCTCTGTTTGGTGAAGCTATTAATCGTCTGATAGAGATGATTTTTGCTCTGCTGCTTAATCCGCAAAAAATTATTTTTATCGATGAAATAGAAAATGGTATTCACTATACTGCTTACCCAGATATTTGGAAAACTTTATTCCGATTAGCTATCGAACTAGATAGCCAAATTTTTGCCACAACCCACAGTTTAGAGATGATCCAAGCTTTTGCCGATGTGGGGTTAGAATATTATCCAGAACAGGGGGCCTATTTTGAACTAGCAAGGAGTCCCAGAACTGATAAAATTATTGGTATTAAAAGACAATTAAGCACTTTAGAGTACGCCTTAAAACATGGCAATGAGGTGAGAGGTGAGTAACTTATTAATCGTCGAGAGCAAGAATGATAAAATTTTTATCGAAGCCCTAGTAAAATACTTAAATATTAACAAAATTCAGTTAGATAAACCGATTTGCTTTGAGGAAGATGACTATAAATGTTTACAGGGTTTAGATCAAGCTAAATTAACCAGCACTTTCGATGAAATTAAGGCGACTATTCGTAAAAAAGCTATCCCTAAAGTTGGTATTATTATCGATCAAGATTCTGATACTAAGACAGAGCGACTAAATTGGCTTAACGATTGTCTGAAAAAGGTGTATCCAGAAGCGGAAGATATTAGGGAAACCAGTCAGCTTTATAGATTGACAACAATAGAAGATCAAATCACAGAATTTGCTTGTTATTTTACCAATGTGGAAGGACAAGGAGAACTAGAAACAGTTCTCAAGAAGATTAAAAGTCAAGATTCCACCTATGCGGATTGTTTAGAAGACTGTAGAAATTGTTTAAACAAGCAAGAAAAATCGATTAAAGACAAAGATTTTGATAAGTTTTGGATTAGTAACTATTTACGATTTGATACCTGTTCCACAGAAGACAAAAAACAAGCTGGCAGGAAATGCAGTATGAATGGATTTGATTATGTTATGAAAAACAAACGTCATATTTGGAACTTTGAGCATGAGGTATTAAATGAACTCAAAGAATTTTTACAACTATTTGCTGTCTAATCAAAAATCCCCCTAGAAATCTAGAGGGATCGAGGGATATATGGAGGGCAATTTAGAAGTAAATTGTCCCACCCCAGCGCTCGTCTAGACGGGGAGCAACCAACATATAAGCGGCGACGTTATACACATCATCTTCAGTCAGATTGCGTAATTCTGGGAAGATATCGGGACGGCTAACATTGGGATGAAATTCGCTTAGATCATCTTCACCATCGTAACTGGTGGGATGTTCTAGATAATCAATCAATGCTAACAGATTATCTCTGGGAGGTTCCGCTTTTGCTAGATCACCCAGACCCAAACTGACATTATTATTAGTTTTGGTTTTACCTTGCAGGTGACACTTAGTACAATTGGCGACAAAAAGTTTCTGTCCTTCCGTCGCTTGTTCAGAAGTCAAAGTCACCGATTCCCCTACGTCATTGAGGGTGATGGTGAGGGTTTCTTGATCGAGTTCTAAGGCACTAGCGCCGTTAAGATTGAATTGTAATACAAAAAAGGCTACAGCGATCGCTGCCACAATCAAACGTTTGATCATTGTTCTCCTACTCGCAATTGTTCCAAGAAAGGGAATTTTAAGGTGACTAAAAAATTTTTTCCTCTGGGAGGGTGTCGATCGATTCTAAGTGATCACGGACACCGAGAAGATCGCAGTGGGGAATAAAGTCAAGGGGACGTTTCCGTTTTCGAGGCGGTTACTCCTGAGCGTTGGGATAAAATCAGTGAGATAATTGCTTTAGCATCTTCTAGGGCGAGATTAGTCTGCCGATCTTTATAGGAGATGCCTAATTGGTCGCAAAGTGACAACACAGATTCATCGGCCAGATCGTACTCTGCCGCAATATCAGCGATCGATAGATCAGCAAAACCCATAGTCTAACGCACCCACCAAGGATAGAGAATACTTATTAGTTACCATAATTATCATGCCATTGCTGGGGACATTCTTAACAGTGATCAGTGATCAGCAGTCAGGAGACAGGAGACAGGAGGCAGCTTTGTTCTCCCCATCACCCTACACCCCACACC
>NZ_JADEXI010000573.1:0-2961 GCF_015207185.1 Microcystis sp. LEGE 08355
AAAATTGGCTGCCGGATTGGGAAGCTATCAGTAATGATTCTGAAAAGTGCAATTAAGGAGTAAAAAATGATGAATATTACCATTTCAAATCTCTACGATAGCGATTATCAACTTTGGTTAGAGTCCACTATCAACCAATTGCGTCAAGGGGATTTTCAAGCAGTAGATTGGCCGAATTTATTAGAGGAGTTGGCAGATTTGGGTAAAAGTGAACGAAGATCATTAGAAAGTTTATTAACTCGACTTTTAGAACATTTACTGAAGTTAACTTACTGGCAATCCCAACGGGATTATAATCAAGCTGGATGGAAAGGGGAAATTAGAACCTTTCGGAAACAAATCAAGAAAATACTGAGAGATAGTCCCAGTCTCAAACCCTATTTATCCGAGATACTTGAGGAATGTTACAGCGATGCTCGGGAGATAATTATTGATATCACCCAATTAGATGCCAGTATTTTCCCCGTGGAAGTGTTAGCTAGTCTAGAGGAGATTCTCGCTGAAAATTGGCTGCCGGATTGGGAAGCTATCAGTAATGATTCTGAAAAGTGCAATTAAGGAGTAAAAAATGATGAATATTACCATTTCAAATCTCTACGATAGCGATTATCAACTTTGGTTAGAGTCCACTATCAACCAATTGCGTCGAGGGGATTTTCAAGCGGTAGATTGGCAGAATTTATTAGAGGAGTTGGCAGATTTGGGAAAAAGTGAACGACGAGCATTAGAAAGTTTATTAACTCGACTCCTAGAACATTTACTGAAGTTAACTTACTGGCAATCCCAACGGGATTATAATCAAGCTGGATGGAAAAAAGAAATTCGCAATTTTCGGATTCAGATCAAAAAAATTCTCAAAGATAGTCCCAGTTTAAAGTCCTATTTAAGGGAAATTTTGCAGGAATGTTATCTCGATGCTCGCAATCTGCTTATTGACGAAACCCAATTAGATGCCAGTATTTTCCCTGTGGAATTGTTAGCTAGTCTAGAGGAGATTCTCGATCAAAATTGGCTGCCAGATTGGGAAGATATAAACAGGGATAAATCTTCCCAAGCGAACTAAAGATTAGCTTCACCTACCCGGTTTACAAACATTATAATCTTCGTGAGAGATGACCGCTTCTGGGACGAGGAGATTGCCGTGGTCGCGACAGATGAGGCGATAATTGCGGGTAACGGGGATACTGATAATAAAGCGATCGTGTCGCAATCGTTTACCGTGGAAATCTCGATAATTGCGGTGATTTTGTAATCCTTGCAGGATTTCCCTAGCTTTAAGTACCACATTTTTCGGTAATTCCCGCAGATCGATCGGATCTTGGGAAAAAGTGGCTTCCCAGGCATTTTTTTGACGTTTTCTTTCTTCCCAAGCGGCATCTAGTTGAGCGCAATGATGGCAGACTTGGCCATAACCCTTGTGACCACAGGGAAACTTCTTCTTTCTTCTGGACATAATACCATCTGTCTGTAAGGCTGTGAGAGACTATTCAAGAGCGGTAAAGCTTGCTTCACTTTTGGCAGATGGAGAAGAAAGTCTTTACCTAGTGATTATCTATACTTACCAGCATACAGGGATCGATACCTCGTTTGGCCATTGACCGGCAAGAAAGTTGATCTTGGTTAGTTAGGGCCTGCTGTCACCAACAGGATCAAGGCTGCTTAGAATAATTCCCATTCTTGGGTTCTTAAGCGTTTGAGAATGGCCAAACGGCTACTAAAATAATTAGCACAGAGACGACTATAATCGGTTAAACGCAGGTTATTTAAGCTAATTGACCAAGACCAAATATAGGCCGCTTGGGTGAGATACTGAAGACAAGATAATTCACCATCGGTTAAAGGCACTGTTTGATCGTAACCTTGGATAAAACCATGGCGAACCTGGCGATTTAAACCGGATTGTAGGGAAACTTGCAGAAATTTAGCGATATCAAAAACTCGCCAACCATAACCGCACTGATCGAAATCAAATAGGGTCATCTGATTATCAGGGGTGATATGCACATTACCACTATGAGGATCGCCCCAACAAATGCTCCAATAGGGAGATTCTGTCGGTAATTTAGCGGTTTCTTCCTCTATTTCCCCAATGGTTTCTAAGACACAGTCTAGGTCGCTCGGTCGTTGGTGCAGAAAAGGTGCAATAATTTGCAGGGAATCCTCGAGAAGATATTTGAGGTTGAGGGGATGACGATAGGCTAGGGGTTGAAAATCTGCCGTCACCCGATGTAAATTAGCCACGATCGCCCCTAAATGATAGGCTTGTTCTATATCTATATCTCCAATAGCAATTCCCCCCGGAGCATAGGGAAAAAGGACGGCGTAACGTTTCCCTTCCGGAGCATTAATTTCTAGGGATAAATCACCGTTTTTGCTGCGAATTGGTGCGGCGACGGGAACCTGAGAGCGATCGAGATAATCTAATAATTCTAACTCGAAGTCGATTTCCATTTTGCTGCGCCAATGGCAGTGAGACACTCGCAAAATGTAAGGAGTTGTCATGGTTTCGAGGAGATACACATCACTTAAACCCCGATGCCAAAATTGACAATTTTTCGGTACATCAATCTCGTAACGAGAAAAAACTAAATCTGCTAGAGCAGCGGGAGCCAGAGTGGAGTAGAGTGTGGGAAAAGTCCATTCTCCAGGCCGAAAATTGGCAGCGGCAGAACTAGAAGGCAGTAAATTGAGCGAAGCCAGAAAAGTCGTCACGGTTCCCTCCCGATGCAAGTGTGGACAACGCTCGCATCATCCTATTTTATAGGCCACATATATTACAAATTGGTTCGATCGCTCCGTATATTTCGCTACATTCCTCTGACTTGAAAGAGGGTGTGGGGTGTAGGGAAAGAAACCTCTTTCATCTGTGGGGGTGAAAATTTTTTCATCGGGACTGACTCCTTCCCCCACAGTTAACTTTACTTTTTTCCAACTACTTATCAGTACCCCAAAAATTAATAT
>NZ_JADEXI010000574.1:0-2955 GCF_015207185.1 Microcystis sp. LEGE 08355
CGACCATAAGACCAGAACAGAGTAAATCTGTTAAGGCAGGTGCGGAACCCCGCAAGGGAAAGAAGCAGAAACCCAAATCGTGAGGTTTGGGAATCGCCGTCCGTTTTACGGCGGCGAGGATGTCAAACTGACCATGCTCTTTTCTTTTGCCTTTCTTGGCCGGATCACAAAGGGTTGAACCGACCGGAATCTGATTGATAATTTCCACTGTATCGGCCACGGATAGGAGTCTTTCGGAACCGTATTTACTAGCAAGATAACGTTGATTGAAATAGAGATTAGTTGCGATAGAATAGCCGATGATAATTGCTAGAACTAGACCGAGGATCCTGTCGAAAGTCTTAGTAAAGTTTAGATAGGCCAGACTAGCGATCGCCAAGAGGATAGGAGCAAACCAGAGTAAGATTTTACGATGGGAATAAAAATGCTCATCAGGATAATTAGAGGAAGCGTAGAGAAAAATTATCCAAGTGATCGCAAAAAAGCCGATCAGTGTTTTATTGCCTCGATATTTTTTGATGACTATGTATAGAGAAATGCCGAAAAAAATAACCGAAACTACGACATTGAAAATCGATATTTTGTCATTCAAAAAAAATACTTGATTACCCAGATAAACCGTTTCCCAAATCGCTTTAAATATACGAGTGAACAGATTGCTCGATGGTTCACCGCTCGCCCCCTTCTCCGTGAGCGCTCTCATCAGTCCTTTAGTATTTGCAAATCTCCGAACTATCTCACTATTCCAATACATAATCAAGGCGAGATTTGCGGAGAGAATCGATAGAAAAGGCAAAAGACATTTAAGAGTATTCTTGCGATTTCGATAAACAAACCATAGACAGGCGATCACACAAGTCACTAGGATAATTAACATCGTGGTGGTGTGTAAACTCACCAATATAGCGACAGTAATCCCGAAGAATATCCAAGCTATAGCCTGATAGAGCAGCGGCTTAGTCGTTTCCATCTGGAACCGATAGAGTAAAGCAAAAACGAGCAGAAAAAAGGGTATTGGGCTAGGGGCCCAGGAAAAATTATTAATGAAATAGTCCGCATAAATCGTGCTATACCAAAATCCTGCTAAACTGGACAGGAGAAGACGTTTATCTTGTTCTACATTTTCTAAAAGTTGATAAACAAAGTAGATTAAGAGGGGAATCGATAGAAAAGAAAATAGTCCATTGGTAAGGACTTGAAATTCGGGATCGGCACCGAAAATTGTCAAAGGAAATGCTAAATAACCATAGAGGGGAGGAATTACGAATCCATATTTTCCACCCCCACCCGCGGGTCCCAATTGAGGAAAGTTTCCTTTCCACATATCCATCCAAAGATAACCACCGCTAATCTGATCGGGATCGGGTCCGATATCGAAGGTAACGTATTCAAAAATACTGACAATCCTAGTGAAAAAGGCAAAGGCGATCGCTAGAATCCCTAAAATCAGTGCCGTTCCTCGGACTTTATTGCTTGATTTCCCCATAATTGTCGGTATTTTTATCCTAAAATTGTCTGGTGGCTTCGTGGCCGTATCCCCGAATGTTTATCTTCCCATGGTAGCGTGAATTTCTAGTCCTAGTTGCTGATCAAGACGAAGTATAACCTGATTTAGTATCGCCAGCCGACGACCGACTCCCCAAAAGGAAAACCTCGTACCTCACCATGAAGATAACTGCTAGAAGATTTAAGAGCCTGTTTAGCAATAAACTAGACACACCCGCTCAACAAAAATTTTTTTAGACAGATATTGCACACAATCGGGAATCCCGTGTTAAACTGCCTCGATAAGATGATGTCACTCTCAAGACCCTTCACTATATAATCTAATGGTGATAAGTACCTAAGCAAAATTAATTACACATATCTAACCCCCTCCTTGCCTCTTGCCTCTTGCCTTTTGCCTTTCTTCACTAGGAAATTTATTTTGCACGACTACTTACAATCGGTCAGTTTAACAGTTAAGGACTATAAGTCTAACCTTCCCGTGGCTATCTTGTGTGGCGGCAAAGGAACCCGACTGCGGGAAGAAACCGAATTTCGACCCAAACCGATGATTGCCATCGGAAATCGACCGATTATTTGGCATATCATGAAAACTTATGCCCACTATGGCTTAACTGACTTTATGCTCTGTCTAGGGTATAAAGGGGAAATGATTCGGGACTATTTCTTTAGCTATGATTGGAATCAAAGTGATGTCCTCTTAGAGTTAGGCAATAAAAAAGTGACCAAACTCGATAGTGGACACGAGGAGGAAGACTGGCGTATTTGGTTAATTGATACGGGACAGGAAACCATGACTGGAGGTCGTCTTAAACGTCTCACCCCTTATATAGATCAAAGCGGAAGTGAGATCTTTTTGGCCACCTATGGGGATGGGGTTTGTGATGTGAATATTGCGGATCTGTTGGATTTCCATTACTGCCATGGGAAATTAGCCACGATGACGGCGGTTCGTCCTTCTTCTCGCTTTGGCGAGTTAATCATTGAGGGTAATTTAGTCACTCAATTCCAAGAAAAGCCCCAAACGGCTGAAGGATGGATTAATGGGGGGTATTTTGTCTTAAATCGCAAGGTTTTGGATTTAATTGAGGGAGATGCGACGACTTTTGAGGCACAACCCCTCAGAACCCTAGCCGCCTTAGGAGAACTCGCCGTCTATAAGCATGAAGGGTTTTGGCAGTGCATGGATACTTATCGAGAAATGGAAATGCTCAATCACCTTTATGACACTGGACAAGCTAGATGGAAAATATGGTAAAGAAAGCATTTTGGCCAGGCAAAAAGGTCTTGATCACGGGTCATACTGGCTTTAAGGGGTCTTGGCTGGCGTTTTGGTTACTCCATCTGGGAGCAGCGGTAAAAGGCCTCAGTTTAGCTGCCAATACCACCCCCGCTTTATTTGACCAATTAGACTTAGCTAAAAATTTGAGTCACCATCTAGGGGATATT
>NZ_JADEXI010000575.1:0-2954 GCF_015207185.1 Microcystis sp. LEGE 08355
GGTAGATCTGAAAACCCTAGTGGGTAGCGGTCCCCACGGACGAATTACCGCCGAAGACGTAGAAAAAGCGACAGGAAAAGTCAGCACTGCCCCCGCTCCCGTCATTACTCCCCCGCAACCCGTCAGCGTGCCTGTGGCGGCTCCTAAAGCCCCGATTCCGGGCAGCGCCCCGGTCGGTCGGACTGTTCCCCTCACCACTCTGCAAAAAGCCGTCGCTCAGAATATGTCGGTTAGCCTACAGGTTCCCACCTTCCAAGTGGGCTACACTATCACCACCGACCCACTAGACCAACTCTATCAACAGCTAAAATCCAAGGGTGTCACCATGACGGCCCTGTTAGCAAAAGCGGTAGCCAACACCCTCGCTAAACATCCGATCGTTAATGCCAGCTATAGCGACGCAGGAATCCAATACCACGGGGCGATTAACGTGGCCGTAGCCGTGGCTATGCCCGATGGTGGCTTAATTACGCCGGTTTTGCGCTCTGCTAACCAGATGGATATCTATTCCCTCTCCCGCAGTTGGAAAGATTTAGTCGATCGCGCCCGCAGTAAACAACTGCAACCGGAAGAATATAATAGCGGTACTTTTACCATTTCTAATCTGGGAATGTTCGGAGTCGATCGCTTTACCGCTATCTTACCCCCCAACCAAGGTGCAATCCTGGCCGTGGGTGCTTCCCGTCCCCAAATCGTCGTCAATAAAGATGGTTTATTCGGAGTGCAAAAACAGATGACGGTTAATCTCACCAGTGACCACCGAGTTATCTACGGGGCCGATGCGGCCTCCTTCCTGCAAGACTTAGCTAAACTGATCGAAACCGAGGTGCAGTCTTTAACTATGTAATCAGAATCTAGACAGCAGGAGCCAAGGGAGTTTCTCTCTAGCTCCTGTTTTGTTGTTACTAAAAAAATGTAAAGAATTAGCTAAAATGGGTTTAACCCTATCTATCACCCGAAACTATCGCCCAAACAAGGCTAAAAAAAGTGTTAATCTCAGGGAACTTTAAGATCTAAGCCAATATCGCTAAATTAACCCTCGATCTCGCCCTATATATTAAGCCTACACTAATTCGTATTCCCACGACCTAACGCCTACCCATAGGAAAAAATGATCACAGAGAATAGTCGCTTACGTTCAGAATTTTTAAATACACAGGTTATCACTCGCAATACAGGCAAAAAACTCGGCGTTGTTAAAGATATTCTTGTAGATATCGATCAACGAGAAGTAGTTGCCCTGGGACTCCGCGATAATATCCTCTCCCTGTCGGGAATGCCTCAATATATGTATTTATCGAGCATCAGTCAGACAGGAGACGTGGTTCTCGTGGAAGATGATAACGTCTTGGAATCCGTCGATATCGATGCTTATACTCCCTTAATCGGTAGTGAAGTGATCACGGAAACCGGCGAACCTTTAGGCAAAGTCCGCGATTATCAATTTGATCCCCTTAGTGGTCAATTACATTCCATTGTCATCGCTTCCCTGGGATTGCCTCTGATCCCCGAACAATTGATCAGTACCTACGAAATTGCCATTGAAGAAGTGGTTAGCAGCGGTCCGAATCGCTTAATTGTCTTTGAAGGGGCCGAAGAACGTCTCACGCAGGTTAGTGTGGGGGTTTTGGAACGTTTGGGTATTGGTCGTCCCCCCTGGGAAAGAGAAGAGGAAGAAGCTTATTATACTCCCGCTGCTCGTCCGGAAAATCAGTTAGGTACGGGTATTCCCCTCCGCACTCCCGTTGAGGCCGCTAAACCCGTTGAAGAACGCTGGAGTGAAGACGAATGGGAAAAAGAACCCCTGCGCGCCACTCCCCCACCGCAAAAACGGGCCGAAGCTCTTTATTATGAGCAAGAATACGAGGAAGAAGAAGATAACTGGGGAGAAGCGCGGTTAGAACGCACAGAAAGCTTTTCTCGTCCTCAGTACGACGATTACGAAGATAAGGCCGAGGATGATATGTGGGATGATGACGTGGAACCAGATTACAATCCCCCCCGCATCAATATCACCGAGAAGAAAAAGGAAAGAATCCCCGAATACGAAGACGGTTAATCTTTGACAGTCCCCCTATCCATTAGTTACATCTTTCTTAACATAAAGTTTGACAAAAAAAGAAAAGTGTGCTATGTGGCTCAAGGGGGTTCTCTGGGGGGACTAAATACTTTTGCTATCACTTCGAGTGCAGTGATTTGTCAGACCTTACAGATGTTCAATGAACTCTTCAACGGTGACTTGGGCTTGTTTCAGAATTCCACTTAATGTACCAACCTTCAATTCCTGATGTACAGGGACAACACAACCAATTTTGCCCTCTTCGGTTTCTTTCTTCATCACAACATGGCTACCTGTTTGACGAACTTGCTCGAAGCCTAAGCGTTCAAGAGATCTAACTGCCTCCCGACTAGAGATTCGTGGCAGCTTAGGCATAACTAACCTCAATACTGGTCACAAATCTAGGGGATGTTTCTGGTAAGGTAAATTCCTCTAGGTAAAGCCGTGTGGCTTCTTTCAATCCAGCAATCGCCTGCTCAATTGTTTCTCCTTGATCTACTGTACCAACTTCTGGACATTCAGCAATGTACATATTATCTTCTTTGTACAAAATAACAGTAAAGATGCGATTTTTCATGGTGTCTTATCATCTCAGGCTTACTCTGAAAATCATAACATAACTGTTTCCTAATCGTTTGGTTAGAAAATAGTTAGGTTTCCTGATCATTGACCCAACTCAAGCTTTTTGAAAAACTCTATAAGATATTAGGTTATTAGTAATTAATCCAATATTGTCCCACCTTCCTAGAATTGAGTGAGAAGATTGTGGGCTCTTCGTTACCCTTTATGCTAAATCAACAGACAAGATGCCAAGATAACATACTTCTAACCCAAAAATTCCGAAAGTTTCTAAAGCCATAGCCTCTCCGTTTTATTAGTTTANGTTTTTTGTTGA
>NZ_JADEXI010000576.1:0-2945 GCF_015207185.1 Microcystis sp. LEGE 08355
AAGTTAAGGCCAAAAAACTAACAGGCTCTACAATGATGACAAGTGAGATCTCTAGGGAAAAGAAAATGATTATAATGAGGCCGAGAGAGTCAATTAAAGTCTTAATTGCCGACGATCACGAGCTAACCTGTTTAGGACTCAAGATTTTAATTTCCCAGCAGCAGCATTGTCAGGTGGTGGGAATTGCAGTTAATGGTCAACAGGCGATCGACTTGGCGAAAAGTTGTCAACCGGATGTAATTATTTTAGATATAGGGATGCCTGTCTTAGATGGACACAGCGCCGCTATTCAAATCAAACAATTCGACCCTTATATTCGCATTATTGCCTATAGTTCCTTGCCAAAGCTTCCAATGGAAAAAAATCATCAAAGTACAGCTTTTGACCTATACTGCTCTAAAGATATATCTTCCCAAGCTCTGATCAAAGCGATCGATGACTTGGGAAAATTAGCACAATCGGACAAATCTCAATTCCGTCGAGTCGGATAGTTAACTAAGTTTTTCTTCAGGAAAAGTTGCTTGAAACTCATCGAGTAATTCATCCAACTCCTCAAGAGCTTGATTAACATCTAATCTCAGTCCCCCAATGTCGGGTTTATCGCGCAATTGCAGTAAATAATCGCGTTTATTAGCCATTTGTTTCACTTTATCGATCAAGCTGGTTTTATCCATAATTCACCCTCTGGTACTGACTGCGATTATATCTCAGTCAGCCCCTATCAGTGAACAGTGATCGGTGAACAGTGAACAGCCAGTGATCACCAGTAAGCTGTTGACTATCTAAATTACTCGTTAAGATTGCAGGGGAGCGCCGGAGCCGCGGAGCAGGGAGAGGCAGTTTGAGCATTTGTACTAAAATTTCCAATTAAATTCAGTACAGCTTAACTGATAACTGATAACTGATAACTGATAACTGATAACTGATAACTGATAACTGATAACTGATTTTCCTATGTTCCCTCTCAATTCTCCCCGCTCAGAAATAACTACCGTTGCCGATCCTATTTATCTAGAAATCTTTAAAAATCTCTATCAATTTATTGCCGAAGAAATGGGGATTACTCTCCAAAATACGGCAGCAAGTGTCAATATTAAAGAACGCCTAGACTTCTCCTGTGCTATCTTTGATGAGGTAGGAAACTTAATCGCTAATGCTCCTCATATTCCAGTCCATTTAGGCTCTATGGCCGATAGTGTTAAAAGTTTAATTCAGGATAAAGGGGAGACGATTCGTCCGGGGAATGTTTATCTAGCTAATAATCCTTATAATGGCGGTACTCACCTCCCAGATGTCACAGTAATTAGTCCTATTTTTGACCGTCAAAATCAGGAAATATTATTTTATCTTGCCTCCCGGGGACATCAAGCTGATATCGGTGGCATTACCCCCGGTTCTATGCCTCCCCACTCTGTCCATATTAGCGAAGAAGGAATTTTATTCGATAATTTTTTGCTGGTAGCGGCGGGACAGTTTCGGGAACAAGAATTAATTAATCACTTAACTAATAGTCCTTTTCCCGCACGCAATATCGCCCAAAATATTGCCGATTTTCAGGCACAAATAGCCGCTAATGCCAAGGGGGAAAGAGAATTACATAATATGGTTGATCGCTACGGATTAGCTATGGTTAAAGCCTATCAACAGTTTGTTCAAGATAATGCCGAATTAGCGGTGAGAAAAGCTATATCTGTCTTGAAAGATGGCGAATTTACCTATTATCTGGATAACGGTGCTGTCATCAAGGTCAGAATTACCATAGATATTGATAATTGTCAAGCAACCATCGATTTTACTGGCACATCTGACCAGTTAAATAATAACTTTAATGCACCCCTAGCAGTGACAAGAGCGGCGGTTTTATACGTTTTTCGTACCCTTGTGGAGGAGGCAATTCCTTTAAATGCTGGCTGTTTCAAACCCCTCCATTTAATTATCCCATCTTGTTGTTTTCTTAATCCTGTTTATCCGGCGGCCGTGGTAGCGGGAAATGTGGAAACTTCCCAGGCAATAGTTAATGCTTTATACGGCGCTTTAGGCATTCAGGCAGCCAGTCAAGGAACGATGAATAATTTCACTTTTGGCAATCAAAAGTACCAATATTATGAGACTATTTGCGGCGGTTCTGGTGCAGGGGCAAATTTTGCGGGAACTGCTGCCGTGCAAACCCAGATGACTAATTCCCGTCTCACCGATCCGGAAGTATTAGAAATGCGCTATCCTGTGTTAGTAGAAAGTTTTAGCATTCGCCCCGATAGTGGCGGCAAGGGACAATATTCTGGAGGTGATGGTGTGATTAGAAGAATTAAATTTCAAGAGTCCATGACTGCTAATATTTTATCGGGTAATCGCGAGATTCCCCCCTTTGGACTAGCGGGAGGAAAAGCCGGTAAAATAGGACGTAATGCCGTGGAAAGAAACGATGGAACTATCGAAGAATTGCCCGGTACTGCGACTGTAGAAGTGAACCCCGGTGATATTTTTATAATTGAAACTCCCGGCGGTGGTGGCTATGGAAATTGCTGAACGATAACTTTAATTTTAATTAAGTACCTAAGCAAAATTAAGTAAGTGGTTATAATTAAATTAAAGATGGATCCCCCCTTAATCCCCCCTTATTAAGGGGGGTGTCTGACGATTTACTGATTAAATCATGACAATTATCTTAGCGATCGAAACCAGTTGCGATGAAACGGCTGTGGCTATTGTTAACAATAACCAGGTGTTGAGTAGTGTGGTTTCTTCTCAAATTGATCTCCATCGTCTCTATGGTGGTGTTGTGCCGGAAATGGCCTCCCGACAACACTTAGAAACCATTAATTTTTGTCTAGAAAAAGCTTGGCAAGAAACGGGTTTAACTTGGTCAGAAATTGATGGAATAGCCGCCACAGTTGCTCCCGGTTTAGTAGGTGCTTTAATGGTGGGAATGACAGCAGCCAAAACCC
>NZ_JADEXI010000577.1:0-2928 GCF_015207185.1 Microcystis sp. LEGE 08355
GGCACCCCCCTTATCAAGGGGGGCAGGGGGGATCGAACCTAAAATCCATTTTTAATTTAATTATAACCAGCTACTTAACGGGCTAAACAATCAAGATGCTCAAGTTAACTTTTTTTGGGTTGCCTGAAATGCCCGGTTAATATTATAATTTTTTTATCTCAGTAAATGAATCGGTCATCAGACGCTTATGAGTTTAATTCAAGAAGGAATAAAAAAAGGCTTAATTAAGTTAGATGATGAGGAGAAATATATTACCTATATTAATCAAAATAAAAAGCGCAATTATAGCAATCCTGAAGAACAGGTACAGGCTGAGACTTTTTTAAAATTAGTTTTGACCTATGGTTATGCTCAAAAGCGGATTCGGTTATTTGTTCCCGTAGTAATGGGATCATCGACCAAAGAAGCGGATATTATTGTTTATAATGATGATGGGCATAAATCCCCTCATATCGTTGTTGAATGTAAAAAACAAGAGGTTTCAGAATTAGAATTTACTCAGGCAGTAGAGCAGGGTTTTAGTTATGCGGTGGCGGAAGGAGCGAAATATGTTTGGATAACTTCCGGTATTAAAGATGAATATTATCAAGTACCAACAGAAAAGCCAAAGGAAAGAATTACTATCACTGATATTCCACAATCGGGAGTGGAAACATTAGCGCGTTTTAAATATGCTAAAGGTGGTGGTATTTCTAATGGACAAAAGTTATTTGAGTTAACAGTAGTTACAGAGGATGAGTTAACCCGTCGTTTTAAGCAGGCTCATCAATCGTTATGGGGAGGGGGAGAGTTGAATCCCTCGGAAGCTTTTGACGAGTTAGATAAGCTAATTTTTTGTAAAATTTGGGATGAAAAGAAAGCTCGCAAGGTAGGGGAACCCTACGATTTTCAGATCTTTAGTGTTGCACCTAAAGCTAATGAAAAAGAGGAGGAAAGAAAACAACGGGAAAATAAGCAATTAAGTGAGCGCATTAAGGCTTTATATGAAGAAGGTCGTCGAGCAGATGCAGAAGTTTTTAAGGATGATATTCGCTTAAGTCCAGAGAAGTTGCGGACGGTGGTGGGTTATTTGGAAAGTATTAATTTAGGCGAAACAGACTTAGATAGTAAGGGTCGAGCTTTTGAGACGTTTATGGGGTCATTTTTTCGCGGAGATTTTGGGCAGTATTTTACACCTCGACCAATTGTTAAGTTTATTGTGGATGTGCTACCCATCAAGCACAATTCTTTAGTTTTAGACACATCTTGTGGAAGCGGTGGTTTTCTGCTTCATGCGTTAGAGAAGGTTCGTAGGGAGGCCAATGAATACTATCCCAATTATCAAACGAATCCGAAAGAATATAACAAACATTATCAGCATTGGCATAATTTTGCTCAGAGTAATTTGTTTGGCATTGAAATTAATGAACAGATTGCCCGGGTTGCCAAAATGAATATGATTATCCATGATGATGGTCATACCAATGTAATTGCGGCGGATGGTTTACGCGATAGTGAAGATTTAATTAAACGGACAGAAAATAAAGGCTTTACATATAATCGCTTTGATTTTATTATTACTAATCCGCCTTTTGGTTCGGTTATTAAACAAACGGAACAGGCTTATATATCCCAATATAGCTTTGCGATGAAGGCGGTAGATTGGTTAAATCCTAAAAGTAGGACAACGGAGCGGGACAGCCAAAGCACAGAAGTTTTATTTCTTGAGCAATGTCATCGTTTTTTAAAGGAAGGTGGCTATTTAGCGATGGTGGTTCCTGATGGTATTTTGACTAATTCAAGTTTGCAGTATGTCAGGGAGGGAATCGAGGAAAAATATCGCATTGTGGCGGTGGTTTCCATGCCTCAGACGGCTTTTTCGGCAACGGGAGCGGGGGTTAAAAGTTCGGTTTTATTTTTGAAAAAGCATTCGCAAGCAGTAACGGAAAGTATTCAACAGGCTAAACTGACTTTACAGGAGCAAATTAAGCAAGGTAATGATTATTTAAAGTTATTGGATAAGATTGAAGATAATAAGAAGCGGCATTTAAAGGAGTTACGAGGTTTTGATAATGCTCAAAATTTGTCCGGTAAGGCGTTGACGGATTCGGAGCTTTATAAGGAGTGGAAAAAGTCGGTCACGGCGGAATATAATGACCAAATTGAGGCGTTAAAGGAGTCTTTGAGTGATAAGTATGGGGAAGAAAAGCAAAAGGTAATCGAAGATTATCCGATTTTTATGGCGATTGCCGAAGATATTGGTTATGATGCAACGGGTAAATCAACTAATAATAATGAGTTAGATTTTATTGGTCAGGAGCTTGCGCGGTTTATTGAGTCGATAGAGTCAGGTAAGGATGGTTTTTTTTTAAGTCTTGATGTGGATAAATATCAAATATTTTTAGTAAATTCAAAGGAACTAGAAAGACGGCTTGATCCATTTTGTTATATTCCTGAGCTTGTTAAATTAGATAAAAAAGTTAAAGCAAAAACTCAATATCGTTTACGGCACTTTTCTAAGTATCATTCAAGTGGAGCTACTCCCAGTAAAAGCGAAAATAGTTATTATTCTGATGCTGAGAATGGCATTCCATTTGTGCGTGTGCAAAATTTATCAGTGACAGGAGAGCTAGATCAAACTGATTTAGTTTATATCTCTAGGGAAATTCACGAAGGCTTATTAAAAAGAAGTCAAATAAGAGAAGGAGATTTATTAGTAAAAATTACTGGCGTTGGAAGGATGGCTATTGCCTCTGTTGTCCCCCAAAATTTTGAAGGTAATATAAATCAACATATTGTTGTTATTCGTACTGGTTCTAAGGAAATTAGCGAGAATTTAGCGGCTTTTTTAAACTTAGATACAGTAGAAAAACTTGCTTCAAAAAGAGCAACGGGTGGTACTCGTCCTGCTTTAGATTATCCTGCTTTATTTTCCATTCCTGTTATCAG
>NZ_JADEXI010000578.1:0-2922 GCF_015207185.1 Microcystis sp. LEGE 08355
GGTAAAATCGGTAAGAATAGGATTTTTCCATGTCTCACATTTTAGCATATATTTCGTAAACGATGCTCATATTTAACAGTAAAGCCGTCGTAGAACGACGGGGTTTCAGACCCAAATTTTCGATGAAACAGGACAATTTTTATCCGATCCTAACAAAATTTGTCAGTCAAGTCCGCAAGGGGCGGGCGAGCGGTCTATACACAGGAGTAACCCAAAACCAGTAATTTTGCTGATGCTGCCAGTTAGCGATCGCCTCTGGCTATTCTTAAAATTGCCGTTTTTAAGATTTTTTTAATGATCACGAGCGGACTTCCTTGATGTTGATGTCCATAGCAGTGGAATTATCGCCCAATCTTCTTAACCCGAATTTTCGATAAATTTGGGATAAGATAACCAATAAACCGATCCTAGAGGACTTAATCATGATTAGAGCCTATGCTGCCCGAGAGAAAGGGGGAAAACTAGAGCCTTTTGACTACGATCCGGGTATATTAGGGGATGAAGATGTGGAAATCGAGGTGGAATATTGCGGCATCTGCCACAGTGACCTAAGTATGCTCGATAACGATTGGGGACTGACCACCTATCCCTTTGTCCCCGGTCATGAAGTGGTCGGCACGATCGCCGCTCTCGGTGCTAAAGTCAAAGAATTAAAGATAGGGCAAAGAGTCGGTCTTGGTTGGTTTTCCCGTTCCTGTTCGACCTGTGAAACTTGTATGTCAGGGGATCAAAACCTTTGTGCCACTGCCGAAGGAACTATCGTCGGTCGCCATGGTGGTTTTGCCGACAGAGTCCGCGCTCATCATAGTTGGTTAGTTCCCCTGGGGAACCAGTTAGATGCTGCCAAAGCTGGCCCGCTTTTTTGTGGTGGTATAACCGTCTTTAATCCGATTGTGCAATTTGATATTAAACCCACGGCCCGAGTTGGTGTCATTGGTATTGGTGGATTGGGCCATATAGCCTTAAAATTCCTCAAAGCTTGGGGCTGCGAAGTAACCGCTTTTTCCAGTAGTCCCGACAAAGAAACAGAAGCAAAAGAACTAGGTGCGACTCATTTTATCAATTCCAGAGACCCCGAAGCCTTGCAATCGGTACAAAATTACTTCGATTTCATCATCTCTACCGTTAACGTTAATCTCGATTGGGGTCTTTATATCGCCTGTTTACGTCCCAAAGGTCGTCTGCACATTGTTGGGGCTGTTCTTGAACCCATGGCTACCTATGCTTTTCCCTTGATTATGGGTCAAAAATCGATTTCTGGCAGTCCTTTGGGTAGTCCCAGTACCATTAATAAAATGATCGAATTTGCCTCTCGCCATGGCATTGAACCGGTGACAGAAACCTATCCTATCTCCCAGGTGAATGAAGCCATGGAAAAATTGCGAACCGGACAACCTAAATATCGCCTCGTCTTACAAATAAAATAAAACCATCTCTATCCCGGACGTAACCCCGATGACTCAACCCCTCACTCCTCCAGTTATCGATTGGGAAGAACCTCCCATTCCCCCGGAAGACTTGATTTTTGATGATGGAGAACCTTTGGAAACGCACCGTCACCGCAAGGCCATGAATGTCTTAATCGATTCTATCGAACAAGCCTATCAGGATCGAGAAGACTTTTTTGTTGGCGGTAATATGTTTATTTACTTTAGCCGTGAGCGGGTTTTTAATAAAGATTTTCGTGGCCCCGATTTTTTCGTTGTCCTCGATATCGATGGTAGTTATAAACGACAAGGATGGGTGGTTTGGGACGAAAACGGACGTTATCCCGATGTGATAGTGGAATTAATGTCAGAAAGCACCGCAAAAATCGATTTAACTACCAAAAAAGACCTGTATGAGCGGACTTTTCGCTGTTCCCAATACTTCGTTTATAATCCCTTTGATGCCACTTCCCTGCAAGGTTGGGCTTTAGACCCAAATCAATGCTATCAAAAAATTATTCCCGACCAGCGCGGTTGGTTATGGTGTCAACGTTTGGGATTATGGTTAGGAGTCTGGATGGGCAGCATCCAACGAGAAGAAGCCCCTTGGCTACGTTTTTATGACCTAGACGGCAATTTAATTCTCCTACCTGCGGAATTAGCCGAAATCGAACGTCAGAATGCTGAAATCGAACGTCAACGCGCCCAGGCAGCCTATCAACAGGCTGAAAGCGAACGTCAACGTGCGGAACGTTTAGCGGCGCAATTACGGCAATTAGGCATAAATCCCGATGAAACCCCGTAATCGGCCCAGGACTGACCCCTATCTCTAAAAACCGAAAGCCCACACCTACCGATCTCGGTTTGTGTGGGCTGATTGTTCACTTAATTCTAAGATTGAAAGCTGATACTTTGGCGAAATCTCAGACCCTAACTGAGAGTAACACCAGAGCGATCGTAAGTTTGTGAAGAAAAGTCGGCCGAGAAGCGACGTTGAACGGTTTCCCCGTAGCCATTGTCATTGTCAATACCGATTTCAGAAGCACTTCTCCCTAACATCGATTGTTGACGATTTTTGACGGCGTGGTGGTGACGCATCATTAAGGCGCGAGCTTGTTGTTCTGTGGACATAATCATTTCCTCCGAGCTGCAAATAGTGTTTCGAACTTTTTTAATCACCCACTAATATATATAACATACAATTCTGTATCTATTTTTACAAAACGCCCTAATCCCAGAAAAATTAACAAAACTTTACAATAGGGTTTGCTGAAAAAGTTTGTTGGTGGGGTTAGGAATCAGGAATCAGGAGTCAGGAGTTAGGAATCAGGAGTCGGTCGTCGGTCGTCGGTCGTCGGTCGTCAGGAGATTATTTTTATAGTCATTTCAGATAAGTCTGATACACTCTAGACCAGTTAAACCCTTATGAACTCTGGCATTGATATTCTCAATCTTAATTGAAATGACTATATTTATTCTTCCCACACCCTACACC
>NZ_JADEXI010000012.1:0-23847 GCF_015207185.1 Microcystis sp. LEGE 08355
TCTCTTTGGAGACTGTCAAATTTTTGATCCATATCTCTTTGGAGAGAGTCAATTTTCTGATTAACATCTCTTTGGAGATTGTCGATTTTACTCTCGATCCTTGTCAGGACAGATTCGAGAGAATAGGTAACGGTTTCGCTAGTTTGTGTCATAATTAAAACCCTCTGGTCGATATAGCCAAATATAATTAGGTTATGCTGAAACAGTTTTTCGTGGGGGTGGGGTGTCGGGTGTGGGGTTTTAGCCATTTTCAGGTGGTCAATTACCCAATGTTCAGGGAAAAAGTACCTGAATTTTCCCCCCTGATCACTCCAATGGCTGGCACTTTTTGAGGGCAAAAAAGCCTAAAGATATTATCCAACAAAGTTTTTAGATTTATTCAGCCAGCCCTAATTATTCCCCTATTGCCTATTGCTAGGAGCCAAGGACGATTTTGCTACCGGAAAATTTTCAATTGTGGCCAGAGATCGATCGTGGTAATTTAAGAAAGCGATCGGGGAACTCTAACAGGGAAGATCCCGACCCTAGCCAGGGAGTGTCTGTTTAACTGTCTGTCCTATGTACAAGTCTATTACTGTTTTAACGCTGCTGACGGGAATTATCGCCGTTGATGTGGTTTTTGCTCAATCCACTGTTAATCTTCCCATCACAGTTAAACGGGGAGAATCCTACGAAGGATTATTGACTAGAGCATCGCAATTAGCAGAGAAAACTATCATCAGTCGTTTTAATCAACAACAGGGTCTTAATAAAATTGATTTATTGATAACGGCCGAAAAATCAGGGGCGATCGCACCTCTCCTCTCGGTGAAGGTATCCCGTCAAGATTGGTTTGGCCATCCCAATATTCAACGCTGGGCTAATGTTTTTCCCTTTGGCAAAGCTCTCCTCGGTTTTAGCTCTCCCGCACCCGTCGTCACCCCGAAAAGTCCCCCCGCTGCCGTTAATCCCACGCCATCTCCAGCACCATCTCCTAGTGCTACCACTCCTCCTCCTCCCCCTGCTTTACCCTTCGAGGATGAGCCGAATAATGCTCCCCCAATCCCCATTCCTAACCAAAGATTAACCACTCCAGCTAATCGTTAATTGATAGGAAAAGGAGGGGCTTTCGGCAGACATATTGACTTTTAAGTGGCAAAACGGGGCTGAAACCAGTCTAGGGGAAAAATATCATCTTCTTGGGCGGTTTCTGTCCAACCAGTGACGCTCTCAAAACAAGTCCCCGTCAAGTTAGCACCCCTCAAGTCCGCTCCCTGTAGATTTACCTCTTGTAAACGCGCTCCCGCTAGATTAGCACCCGCTAAATTAGCCCCGCGTAAATCACTACCCGTCAGACGTGTCTCGCTAAAATTAGCCCTTTCTAAATTGGCCCCTTGAAAGTCCACCTCTTTAAGAAAAGAGCCGCTAAAATTGGCTTCCCTTGCGGAAATCTGACGACATTTAGCGCCACTTAACCGCGCCTCTTGCAAATTAGCCCAATTGAGATTGACTTTATCTAGGGTTGCCTCCAAGAGATTAACTAAGCATAAATTCGCCCCGCATAAATTCGCCCCGCATAAATTCGCCCCCCGGAGATTAGCATGGGAAAGATCCGCCCCACTTAATCGCGAGTTACGCAGGTTTGCCTGTACCATAAAGGCCCCGGTGAGATTGGCTTTGGTTAAGTCCGCTTCCACTAATTGCGCTTGACTTAATTTGGCATAGGTTAAATTCGCCCAATTCAAACTCGCTCCCCGCAGATTTGATTTAGTCAGAAAAGAGCGACTCAAATTAGTTCCGCACAAATTGGCCGCCGCAAAATTGACAGCGATTAGAGTCACTTGTTGTAGATCTAGACTCATCAAGTCAATGGCTAAAAAATCTCGCTCTCCTTGTTCGTAGAGTCTTAGTAACTGATTAACTTTCATCTCCCTTCTTCTACTTATAAGATGGTGGTTAAGAAGTAATCAACAAAAGCACCTAAAAACTTTGTCCGATAACTCACTCTGCTTTTAGATGAGCAATTTACGAGGCCCTCCTTTGAGTTTATGTAAAGTTTTTTTTCGATTTTTTAAGAGAAGATAACCCGAACAGCAAGTTAATTTTCATCATAGTTAAATAGCTTGGCTAAAACAGTTGGACTGGTTTTTCCAATTCTACCCCAGTCCATCGGCTAATTAGTATCTAACACTACTCTTGTTAAAAAACTTATCTATTGTTGAAACTCGATTATATTTAACCCAGCTAATTCTCCGTATTTTCTCGGATCAGGGCGGTGGAGCCGAGAGGACTTTCAGGATATTTTTACCCAAATCATACTAAATCCGGTTATTAAAGACTGATTATCTATTGCCCCTTTTGCCTATTGCAAGAGTGCTTTTTGCCTGTCCTGATATGTAGCCTATACTCAACGGATTTATTATCAATAGAGACGTTGCTAGACAACGTCTCTACAAAAGTGGTATTTAATCAAGCTACTCAGAAACAGACAGAGGGGAAACCTTGTGGGCTTGAGCGAGATAGTACCATCCCGACGGGACAAATACCAGTGCGCTTAGGGTGGTTCCGATCACCCCGATGGAAATACAGATAGCGAGGGGTTCCCAAAAAGCGCCGCCGTAGAGAAATAATGGCACAAATCCCGTCACGGTGGTTAAGGTGGTGGTGAGAATGTGACGGGTGGAAGCAATGACCACTTCCCGGATTGCCTTTCGTTGGCGTTGAAGATGGGGAGGTAAAGCTTGTAAAGCCGCTACCACGACAATAGAATCATTAACGGAAACCCCAACTAAGCCGATAGTGCCTAAAATGGACATGAATCCTAGGGGATATTCAAATAACCAGAGGGAAAATAAGGCTAGTCCAATTGAACTAATACCGACGACAGTAACTAGAGCAGCAAGACGGAAGGAGTTAAAAGAAAGAACAAGGGTTGATAGCATTAGAATCGCCAAGACTCCCACACTAGCAATTAGATTAGCCACAGCTGTATCTCTTTCTTCTTCCTCTCCGCCAAATTCGAGCCGATACCCTGACGGAAGGGAAAATTTGCCCGATTCTAAGTTTTGGCGAAATTCGTCTAAAACCGTTGCAGCGATCGCATCAGCTTGAACATAGGCCTTCACCGTATTAATTCGCTTGCCATTTCGTCGAGGAATCGTGGCTAATTCGGGGAGAAAATCAAATTCTGCCACGGAGGAAAGAGAAATATTCGCCCGTTCAGCAGTGGCGGAATTACCGAGAATATTTAAAGAGGCAATTTGTGGCAGTTGCTCGCGATCGCGATTAGCGACTCGGACTCGTACGGGTAATTCTTCCGTTGCTTCTAAAATCGAGCCCCCCACAGAACCCTCTAAAAGGTTATCCAATTGGCTGGCGATCGCCGCATTATCCAAACCAATCAGTCGAGCTTTTTCTTCATTAATTTTTAAGGCTAATTTAGCTTGAATTTCACTTAAATCAGCAACAGAATAGGTTATTTCGGGTATTTTTGCCAGTTCTTCCCGTAAGGACTCGCCAATTTTCCTTAACATCTCCAATTCTGAGCCATAAACCCTAATTTCGATCGGGGCGCCCACCGGTGGCCCCTGTTCTAGGGGGCTAACTAATACCCTTGCCATCGGTAGAGCTTGACTTAATTGTTTTTGTAAGGTTTCGATCCATTGGGGATCATCAGAAACTTGCCGAAGTTGAATCAATGCTTGGGCAAAATTAGGAGAGTCTTTGATGCCATCGGAGAGATTATAGTAGAAGGGGGGAGCATTACGCCCTAAAAACCAGTGAACTTCCCCAATTTCTCGATGATCTAGCAGTATTTTTTCAGCTTGAGCCACTTTTACCTGAGTTACTTCTAGGTTTGTGGTGGGGGCCAGTTCGATTTCTAGGGTTAACTGATCTCGTTCTGCCGGCGGAAAGAATTCTTCTGGGAGAGTGCCAGCGACAACAAAGCCAGTAATTGGGATAATCAAGCCAATAACCAGACCTAATACGGGAAAATAGAGAATTAACCTCAAAATTTGGCGATACAAACCCGTTAGGAGCGGTAAATTAATTCCCGTATCCCACCAATGGGTTTTTGTCTGGTGCGAGCGATGAGTCAGTTGATATAAACGTAAACTGAGGACAGGAATAATCGTTAGGGACAAAATTAGAGAACTAACCAAGGCTAAGATCACTGTTTGGGCGATAGTACGCACGAATTCGCCAGTGCCTCCTTGCAAAAGAGCGATCGGCATAAAAGACAAAATCGTGGTTAGGGTAGAAGCTAAGAGGGGAATCCCTAACTGTTTAACGGTTTCAGCAACAATATGTTCGTGAGCTATTCCGGTCCGTAGTCCTTTTTGCAGTTCATCGACAATCACAATAGCGTTATCGATCAAAAGTCCCAAAGCAATAACAATTCCTGTCACCGACATTTGATGTAGGGGAATTTGCCAGAGATTCATACCGGCAAAGACCATCAGGATCGATAAAGGCAAGGATACACTCACCACCAAGGCGGACTGCCATCCCATCATCACAAAAGCTGTCCCCATGACACAGAGTAACCCTAGGATCATGTTGCTGAATAATCCATCGAGTCGGTTAGCCACATAACGATTTTGGGCAAAAATTATCTTGAGGCTAACACCTTGGGGGAGAGAGGGTCGAAACAGGTCTAACTTGGCCTGGGCCGCCGCTGTCCATTCGTCTATGCGTTGCCCCGATTCCATCATAGCGGCCACCACAATAGCGGGTTTACCGTTAATAATGGTTAGTTCTGGTGGTGGTTCTTGAATTCCCTTGGTAACTAGAGCGATATCTCCTAAACGGGTAAATTGTCCCTCATTACTGTAACGAATCGGAATTGCTCGAATCCGAGAGAGTGATTCTAAACTGGTATCGACTTCCAATAATAAATTATTGCGATTACTGCGAAGTTGTCCGGCGGCGACCTTGGCATCACTGGTTTGAATTTGTTGGGCAACTTCGACGGCGGTTAGGCCCAGGGAGGATAATTTCACCGGCTCGATTTCGACTAAAATTTCCTCGGCCGGAACCCCGACTAACTCGACCCTTTCGGTTCCCCAAAGGGCTTCTAATTCATCGAACAGTTCTTGGCCAAGTCGGCGTAAAATAGCGTAATTAGGAGCGGTATCTAGATCCCAAAGGATGGCAGTCAATAAACTAAAGGCTTTACTATATCCTTCTTCGTATAAGGGTCTTTGGGCTTCTGGGGGTAGTTCCGGGATGACATCGGTAATCCGATCGCGAATGCGTGACCAGACGGGATCCACATCAGTCACTTCATCTTTAAGTTCAATATTGACCGTGGAACGCCCTAATTCCGAGGAGGACTCAATCAGGCTAATTTCTTTGATGCTAGAGAGAGATTGTTCAATTTTTTCGGTCACTAGGGATTCGACCCGATAAGGACTGGCACCGGGTAAATTGGTGGTAATGGTGGCACCTCGATTAATTGTTTCGGGATCTTCCATGCGCGGCAAAATTTGAAAGGAAGACAATCCCCAGACAATAATCAGAATTAAGGTCAGAATTAGTAATCTAGGTTTACGTTCAAATTAGTTATTCATTGGAGATTATTAGGGATAATAAAGCTGATTAATGACCGCTGACTACCAAATTTCCACCATTTGCCCGGGTACGATGCGGTGAACCCCTTCGACGATCACCCGATCACCGGAGGTGAGAGTCCCGCGCACCAACAAGCGATCGCCTTGAATCGCTAGAACTTCTAAATCTTGGCGTTTGACGGTAAATTGTCGAGGATTATCGGGATTAGCTTCTCCTAGAACATAGGAAGACCATAATCCTCTCGTGCCTTGTACTAAAGCTTCTGTGGGCAACCAATAGCCCGATTGTGGAACCGATTGAGATAATTCTAGGCTGACCACTTGCCCCGGAATCAGGCCTTGAGTCTGATTTAAACTTAAAATAACCGTGGCGGTACGGGTAGTCGGATCGATTTGGGGCAGGGTTGAAGTGACTTGTCCTGTTACTATTTTGTTACCAATTTTTAAACGATGTTTACTCCCAATTGGTAAGTTTTCGGACTGGTCAATGGGAACCCCGATACGCGCTTCCAGTTTATTACTTTCCACTAAACGAACGATCGGATTACTTGCAGAAACAACAGTGCCAATATTGACGTGAAGGAGGGCAATAGTGCCATCGTAGGGGGCTTGAAGTTGGCTTTTTTCAATCTCTAATTTAATATTCTTCAGTTGGGCATCAAATTGTTCAATAACGGCTTTTTGCAGAGAAATCAATTCGGGACGAGTACCGGCCTTGAGTTCATCTAATTGACTTTGAGCTTCATCAATTCTCGCTTGTTGTGCATTAACATCTGTTTGCACTTCTTCGAGTTGTTCTCTAGTAATTGCCCCTTCTTGATACAATCCTAGCCGTCTTTGGTATTTAGATTGGGCTAAAGCTAATTGTTCCCTGAGATCTCGGACTTTTGCTTGGGCTGCGGCGATACTTTCTTTCCTGGAACCAGCTTGTAATTCTTGGAGTTTAGCCGTGGCTTGCGATCGCTGGGCGATGAGTTCTTGTTTTTGTGCTTCTAAATTGCGTGTATCTAGAGTAGCAATTAAAGTACCTCGGCGTACCTCTTGACCCTCTTGAACCAATAAACTAATTAATTGTCCCGAACGCTCAAATCCTAGTTCACTTGTCCGTTTAGCCACAATATTACCGGTATAACGGCGCGGTTCTTGGTGATGGGTGACAGGACTTAAAGTTAAGGTTCGCACCGGTAAGGCTGCCGTCTTGCTCTTATCGATTGCTAACGAAGCGGTTTCTTTTGAGGTGGTGGATTCAGAGGTGTCTTCTAAGAGGACATTACGCAGGGTAGGATAGGCAAAAACCGAGGTGGCCGCTAGGATACCAGTAATAATTAATCGCCAAGGCAATCGCAGTTTTTTGATAGCAGTTTCTTGCTGTTTAGTGACAGGATTGGGGGAAGTCATAATCTAGTTCCGAATGAGTAGGGTTTTGTCAAGAGTAATAACAGATTAGCGAGGAAAGAACTATTTTTTGATGGCATAAGGCCGTAGGACAAAAGCCGCTGCTAGGGATAATATACCGGCGGACAAAAAGGCAATTTGTACCCCCCAGGGGTTATCAGGAGTTTTCCCGAAAGAAAGGATTAATCCTGTTAGAAAAGACCCCGCACCTTGGCTAAATTGAATTAGTAGCCCCCTAGTTCCAAAAAATATTGCTTCTCGGCCGATTCCCTGTTGCTCCGCATCTTGATCGATAATGTCCGATAACATGGCATTCGGCAGACTAAAAAAGCTGGCTAGGGCTAAATTAGCGATGATTGAAAGGATTAACCAGGGAATCAAAGAATCTTGCCACCAAAAACGACCACAGGCCATGGCAATCATACCCAGACCATCCCAGATTAAAGAACCTTGAAAAACCAGTTTTTTGCCATATTTTTGCGCTAAGGGTAAAACCAGGGTAAATCCAGCCAAGGCACTACCGACGATAATAGTATTAATCACGGCGGCAAAACTTACCTCTCTTTTGAGGAGAGCAATTACTAAAAAAGTCGGAATTACCGAGATAATACTAATCACCATCCACGCCAAAATCATGGTGATCATATAGATACAAAAAGTCCTATTGGTAAAAGCCGCCGTTAAGGTGGTTTTAAAGTTAGGATATTTCCCCTTAGAAGGAGTATATTCTTCTTTTTCTAGCAAGGGCATAGCTAGGGTAATTACCCCAATAAGACTAATAGCAATACCCATTCCCTGAAAGCCATAGCTATCAGTTAACCAAGGGGCAATAATCCCACCAATGGTGGCACCAACTAAACCAAAAATTCCGATTTGAGTTGATAATTTAACCCTTCCTTCTGGGCTTTTAGCGAGAGTAGGCAACCAGGCTAAATAGGGAACATGGTAGGATGCCATACCCACATAAAACACCCAAAGCATGGTGACTAAATAAATAAAGTAAGTGGTTTGATTTAAGTTATTAGGGGGATTAAACAACAGGATAAAACCACCAATTAAAGGGACTAAACTGGCCAGTATAAATGGTCTTCTTTTGCCCCAAGGACTCCAAAAGCGATCGGAAAAATAACCGACTACTGGCTGCACAAAAGCCCCAGCAATACGGCTAATCATTATCGCTATTCCCACTAAAGCAGAGGGCAATAAAATGGATAAGTTATAGTCATTGGGAATGCCGGGGTCGTAGCGATAGATTAGCATGGTTAGAAGGGCATTATTAACGATAAAGTTACCAAACCAACCAGTGATATACGGAAGATAATCTATTCGGAGATGTTGCCATTTGCTAGAAGTGCTAGAAGTCATTAGAATTGGGGGAGAGATGGACAGTTAGCAGTAGATTGTTAGGCTTATTTAAAGAAATTCGTAGCGACCGGGTGAGAGAATGTGATTGGGATCCAAGCTGTCTTTAATTTTCTGGATTAAGCAACTATAATCGTCTTGGGCTGCGGGTAAACTATTCATAGAGTGGGTACTAAGACGGTAGGGATAATAGCCTTGATTGATCAATTCTGCCAACATTTCATCGTGACAATTTAAGGCTTTTTGGTCTTCGCCTTCTAGCAATCGATCATAAAAAATGGCAGCATTGATGTTGATATTGCGCTCGGTAACACAGTTAATGCCGATATTAGGTTCATAACCATATTTTTGAGCAATGCTGCTGATAATATTGAGAGCATTTCTGAGATGATTTCCCAGAAAAGGAACAGCGGGAACACACCAAATCATGCCACAGGCATCCAGATCTAAATTCAACCTATCGGTGGGAGGCGTTTTTTTGCGCCAATAGGCCATCTTCAGCACTTTTTCGGTAATCATTCCTCGTTGGGGATTTTTGTGATAAATTAAATCCACCTTGTCCTTAATTTCCACACCAGTAAATACTTTAAAAATGGGACTCATTTTGCTGGCCATTTTGAACTTATTTTCATCAAAAAACATAAGTTTATTGACAATTCCTTTCAAGGCTTTTTCAATTAGTTTTCTTTCGACTTTTCCCTGTTCTGGTGAAGCCGAATATAAAGCACCTTCTCCTATCCAAACACCGCCACCCCATTGATGACTTAATTGTTCTAATAAATCGGGGGGTAAAGGAGTTTTTTCTTGGCATTCCTGCCAGGGATATTGTTGTTGAATAGACAACATTCGGTAGTTATTATTAATGTGGAAGGTCGTTTTAATTACCCCTGCCATTTTCAGTTGACGTAGTTTATCGATCAATAACTCTAATTTATTTTCCTGATCGATGCTATAGAAAAAAGCCTGAAAATATTCAGGATATGGCGTTAACCAAAAAGTCATTTTTGTGACGATTCCCAGGTTAGATTGGGTAAAAATTCCATCAAAATAAGGACCGACTCCCCAACGATTGACCGCCCCTATTTGGGAGTTTTCAAAGCGATTAAATCCCGTATGAACACATTCACCGGTGGGCAAAACTACTTCCATTCCACAGACATGATTAAAGCGATCTCCCAAAGGTCCTTTGGCTTCACCTCGTTCGAGAATATTGCCAATAATACTAGAATCAGGAGTCGAACCGGTGACACTCATTAATAATTTATTGCCATTTTTTTGCAAAAAATCGTAGAGTTGTCGCTGAGTAACACCCGCTTCAATAGTTACATAAGCTAGGGTTTCATTGTAATCCAAAATCTGATTTAATCGACTCAAATCCATTAAAACCGAACCAGTGCAGCTAGGAACTCGCGAACCATAACCCCAATTTTTACCTGTACTAATAGGATAGACAGGGGTTTGATAGCGATTAGCAATTTTTAGAGATTCTTGGACTTCTTGACGATTACCTGGGCGAATAATTGCCGGGATTTTAGCATGGGTTTCGTAGGTAGCGGTCTCGGCTTCTAGGCGTTTTTTGTTATCGGTGCTGACATATTCGGAGCCTAATAAATTTTCCCATTCTTGTAGAGCGTTAGTTAAATTGTCGCTAATAATATTTTCGGAAACAATTAGAGAGTCCATAGTATTTTTTTTCTCCTTGAAATTCAGGTATGAGGGGTAATTAAAGGGCCGTAGGGAACCGGCCCTGCTATCCGTGGCAATTAACTTTTAAGCGGTTGCTGTTTGCGAGAGAAAATTGCGCTAAAACTAGGAATAAAACGGGGAGTATTGGCGAAAACTGCTTGATAATTGGTGTCTTGACTTAAAGCTTCTTCTTCAGCCGGAATGCGTTGGATTAATAACCAAGCATTCAGGAGACTAAAGACTATAGATGTCAGATAAGCGGTATGAAACAGGGGAACCACCGCTAATTCCGTGATCATGGCCCACCAGTTAGGATGACGGATATATTGATAAATGCCATTGTCGATCACGGGTGTCTGAGGAACCGTGACCACCTGATGAATCCAGCGATCGCCTAAAGCTTCAATGGAGGCATAGCGGAGCTTTTGAGCTAAAAAGGTAGTAATTAGGGAAAATAAAGCCAATGCTGGCATAAAAGGTCGATCGAGCAGATAAACTTCCCCGATCATGCAAAGCATCCAGCTAGATTGGAAAATCTTGACGAATCCCACATAATTAGAACTATGCAGTTTGCCACCTTCCGCTAAGACTTTGGCCATATTCTGTTTACTCAGACGAGTAACGCGCACTCGTTGGACAATAATGTAACTAATCAGGGCAATGAAAACTATTTGGCTTAACATCCTTAAATATCCTTAGAATTGAACTAAAATGGCTTCTTGAGCAAATCCGGGACCCATGGAAATTATTAATCCGTAGGAACCCGTGGGAGGATGGGGACGGGAGAGGGTTTCATCGAGAATGCAGAGGATAGTAGCAGAGGCAATATTGCCAATTTCCGCCAAAATATCCCAACTAACCTGTAAAACATCCGGTTCTAACTGGAATTCTTCAACTATTGCATCGAGAATCTTTGGACCCCCCGGATGCACCATCCAACAGACAATTTCCTCGAGGGAAACTCCTGTTTTTTCCAGTAAAGATGTCACCGCTTTTCTCACCCCACCCTTGACGTAATCAGAGACTTCTGGGCGAAGAATTTGGCGAAAACCGTAGTCTGTTAAAGGTAATGCCATTAAATGCTCTGTGTGGGGCATTAACAGCGATTGAGTGCCGATAATCTTCAGTTTTGCTTTACCTTGCTTGACTAAGGGATGTTCATCTCCCGCTAAGAGAACAGTACCGACTCCATCGCCAAATAAAGCCGCTACCACAAGGGTCATAATGATATTGCTATATTGAGACGGATCTTCGGGTAATTGTCCCAATAATTCCGTTAAATCGCTATGAATTGACCCTTGCCAAAGGCCAGAGGAGGGATCGGTGGTAAACAAAATCGCTGCTTCGGTGGGATGTCCTTGCAGATAATCGTTTACTCTGGCTAATCCTTGGGCGCCTCCCAAACAGCCGACACCCGATAACGCTTGCCGCTTGATATCGAGGGAAAAATCTAGACGATTGAGGAGTAAACTTTCTAGGGAAGGAACGGAAGGAAGAACAGTAACGGAGGTAACTAGGGAGATTTCTTTGGGAGAAAGAGCGGCTTTTTTGAGCAAATTAGTTACTGTCGATGTTACTAAATCCATAGTTAGATCGACCATTTGACGAAAGGGTTGGGCGATTCCGGGAGGATTATCGGCATCGAATTCATCTAGGGGAATGGTGAAGTATCGCCCTTGAATTTTGACATTACTGAAAAAACGATGAATTTGTTCTAAATCAAAAAAGGTTTGTTCCTGGAAGTCGAGATGATTTTCTCGGCAATAATCTTGAAGAAGATTAGCACAATGATTTCTGATATTGACTTCTAGAACTTCTTGGGGATAGTAATGTTCTGGAAAACCGGTAGCTGTCTCAATAATGTAGGGCATTGGAGTTAAGAGAGAGGGATTTCAGGGGGGGAATTATCCTGGGAGATTTAAGCCAGTAATCGGCGAGCCAATCCTTGGGCTTGGCGTATATAACCCAATTTGTCAATCACTAAGGAGTGAGTACCGCTATGGTGTTTATTGTCGGCGCTTAAATTGGAACTAATTTGACGTTTTAGCTTTTCAAATTTATAGACAAACCGGGATTTTTTATCCTGAGCTTGTAGATAAGCGGCCACTAAATTACTTTGTTCTTCAAATACTCGCCAGTGGGTGCCAGTGGGATGAACCATTCCGATGACAAACAGGTTATTTTCCTCTGGGTGAAAAACATTCATATAGAGGTTGGGCTGGGTGGTTCCTTCTTGCCAATTTAAATCCGATTTGTCAATAAAAGAAAATTCAATTTTGTAACCAGTGGCGTAGATAATCAGATCAATTTCTTCTGTACTGCCATCGGCAAAAATAACATTCTTTCCGTCTAATTCTTGGATATTAGGCTTATGGGTGACATCTCCATGCACATAATAACGATAGATTTGTTGGTCACTGTTGGGAATAATTAGACCGTTACTTTTACAGTCTGTCGGAATATTGAGTTTTTTGAGATTAACTCCTTGTAAGAATAGAGCTATTGGGGATAATAAAGCCATCATTTTCATGTGTTCTTGGGCTGGAATTAGATTCATGATTGGCGTGTTAATCATCACCCATTCTGGGGGCAAACCGAATAAAAATTTCGGCATACAGAGAAAGCCACGGCGGGTACTATGGAAAGTTTTACTGCCATTAATAGCCGCTTCGACGACTAAATCCATGGCTGATTGTCCCGCTCCAACTACTAGGACTTTTTTAGCATTTAGTTGAGCGGGATTATCATAATCTTTTGAATGGATAATTTCCCCGTCAAAATGCCCAGAAAATTGAGGAATATTCGGTTTACTATGATAACCACTAGCGATTAAAACCCCTCGGTATCGTCTGGTTTCTTGGTTGCTAAGGGTGACATCCCAAAAGTTACCCGCTTTTTTTACTTTCTCCACGCTGAGATTAAATTCCATGAAATCATAGAGATTGAAATGAGCGGCATAATTGCGAAGATATTCATAGACTAACCGATGATTGGGATAATCTGGGTAATCTTTTGGCATGGGAAAATCGGAAAAAGGTTGTGTGGTTTTATGACCAATCAGATGTGTATTTTTATACATTGGACTATCGGGACGATCATAAATCCAAATACCCCCAACATCCTGGGCAGATTCGATAACATTAAAGGGAATTTTGGCTTTGCTTAAGGCTCTAGCCGCCGCTAATCCTGCGGCACCAGCCCCAATAATACAGTATTGCTCTTTGTAATCTAAAGTCATGATTTTTCTCCCTTGAATAATTGGTTAATTAGGCAGTCATTTGTTCAGGAAACTCTCGTAAACTTTGGCAAATTATTTTCATAATTTTCTCCGTATGTTGATTGATAAAGAAATGTCCTCCTGGTAAGGTATGCAGGACAAAATCTTGATTGGTTTGCAGTTGCCATTGTTGTAATTGATCGGCAGAAACCTTGGCATCGTTGTGGCCTCCAAAAACGGTAATAGGACAATTTAAGGGTTGACCTTGTTGATAAGAATAGGTCTCTAGGAGTTTGAAATCTGCTCGTAAAATTGGCAAAAAAGCCGCCATTAAATCGGGATTTTTGAGGAGAGTTTCTGGGGTTCCTTGAAAATGACCTAAAGCTGTTAAAAATTGCTCATCTCCCAGACGATGAATGGGTAAATCAGGATTGACAATTTGAGGCGCTCGAAATCCAGACATAAATAAATGTTGGGGTAGATTTTGCCGAGTTTTAGCCAATTCTCTGGTTAATTCAAAACTGATTAAAGAACCCATGCTATGACCAAAAAAAGCATAAGGTTGGTCTAAATAGGGAGTCAGAATCGGAATGAGACGATTAATCAGGGATTTTAGCGATGTAATCGCAGTTTCCTGAAGACGCGTTTCGCGTCCGGGTAGTTGAATCGCCCAAAATTCCACTTGCTTGGGGCAGTAATTCAGCCAATTTTGGAATACGGAGGCACCCCCACCAGCGTAGGGAAAACAAAATAGACGAATGCGGGCGTTAGGATTAGCTTGTTTGCGAATTAGCCAAAGTTTCGGATCATTAGAGATATTTTCGGCTTTAGTCGTCTTGATTGGTTTTTTCTGTTTTGAGGAGAGAGGAGTTTTGTTGCTAGTTGCAGGTTGGGAGTTTTGGGTGATTAAGTTGAATATTTGCGGTAAAAACTGCTCAATACTCAATCCCGCTAGGTATTCCACGGGAACAATAATTTTTAAATCCTCCTCTAGTTGACGTCGTAATTGACTGGACATGAGAGAATCTAAGCCTAAACTAGAGAGCGGTTGCTTGGTATGTAGCTTGACCACGGATAAACCAGTAATCTGTTCTAAAACACCGATAATGTAGGTTTCTAGTTGTTTAAGCTGTTTCTCTGCGGGTGTGGCCAACAGAGAGTCAAGGGTAATTAGATGACCAGAAGATGATGCGGTGGTGGTTTTGACAACTTCTCGCGGTTGCGGCGGTGTTTCTAGGAGATATTTCGACAATTTAGGCAATAATTGCGCTTCTTCTGCGGTCAAGTCGCCTGTTTTTAGCCAATAACTACTTCTTTCAAAGCTGTAAGTCGGTAAGATACAGGGTTTACTGTCTTGATTGGCCGTTATCTCTTGCCAATTCAGGGCGAATCCCCGCAGATAAAGCTGACTGACACTCTCGAGGATCTGTTGTCGGTCAGAGGTTTGACGACGCAAACTGGGCAACCAAAGACAAGAATAATTTTTATCCAGTAGGCTGCCCATGGCCGATAAAACGGGATGAGAGCCGCATTCGACAAATAGCTCATAACCGTTGTCCAGTAAGGTTTTTATCCCATCGGCAAAGCGAACAGAACACCGGAGATGACGACACCAATAATCGGGAGTAGTGACCTCAAAATTGACTAAGTTGCCATTAAGGTTAGAAATTAAGGCTCGTTGGGGGGGATGATAGGTGATAGTTTCGGCAATTTGCCGGAACTCGTCTAAAATCTCCTCCATCAGAGGGGAATGAAAAGCTTGAGAGACATTTAACCGGGTAATCTTCAGATTTTTGACCTGAAGCTGTTTTACTAGGGTTTCTATGGTCTCTGCAGCACCGGACAGGACAATATTATCCTGACCATTAATAGCGGCAATAGCGACCTGAGATTGATAGGGGGCAATTAAGGGACTAATTTCAGCTTCACTAGCCGAGATAACGACCATTGAACCACTTTTTCCCACAGAATCCATCAATTTAGCCCGATAGAAGACTAATTTTAAGGCATCTTCTAAACTAAAGACTCCAGCAACACAGGCGGCCACATATTCCCCTAAACTATGACCCATAACTCCATGGGGGGCAATTCCCCAGGATTCCCAGAGTTTAAAAAGGGCGTATTCGAGAGCAAATAGGGCAGGTTGGCTGTAAAAAGTTTGATTGAGATGATTTTCTTGGTCAATAATCTCCGTTAGGCAATAGTCGCCATATTGACGGAGAATCTGATCACAGCGATCGAGTGTTTGACGAAATAGAGGATAGGATTGGTATAGTTCCTTTCCCATACCGGGGTATTGAGAACCCTGTCCCGGAAAGAGAAAGGCAATTTTTGCCCGATTTTTGCCACTAAATTCACTTTTTTGGCGAAAAGAACTCGGTTCACCTTGAACGAAAGCGGTTAATTTTTCTTGAAGTTGGCAGTGACTAGAGACAATACAGGTGAAACGATGGGGTAATTGGGAGCGACTGCGATTGCTAGTAGCACAAATGGAGCTTAAAGCAATATTGTTGGCATTTTCTAGGTAATTTGCGTATTTTTGGGCTAGTTTGATTAAAGCCGATTCGGTCTTGGCTGAGAGGGTGAACAGATAGGGCGATGAATCAGGTGCCGCAGTCGTTTGAGGTTCGTAAGGGTATTCTTCGAGAATAATATGGGCATTAGTGCCATTTAAGCCAAAAGAACTAACTCCAGCTAAACGAGAAGAATTTTCACTAACCCATTCACGGTTTTTAGTCGGAACTTTCAGCGGTTGATTTTCCCAGTCTAGATGGGGTGTCGGTTGCTGGAAGTGGAGATGGGGGGCAATTTGTCGATGTTGCAAGCATAAAATCACCTTCATCAGTCCGGCAATACCTGCGGCCGCTTCTAGATGGCCGATATTGGTTTTGACGGAACCAACCCAAACCGGTTGGGGATTTTTAGCAAAAACTGTCGATAATGCACCTAATTCAATGGGATCGCCCAAAGAAGTGCCAGTGCCATGGGCTTCAATATAGCTAATGTCCTCTGGCTTTACCTGAGCATTTTTTAAAGCCTGACGAATCAATTGTTCTTGACTAAGTTGATTGGGAACTGTTAAACCGCTACTCGTACCGCCATGGTTAACGGCCGAACCTTTAATTAGTCCTAAAATCAAGTTATTATCCCGAATAGCCGCAGATAAAGACTTTAAAACTATAATACCGCCGCCTTCTCCCCGTACATAGCCATTCGCTGTTCTATCAAAGGTTTTACAACGACCGTCAGGAGACAACATCTGGGCGCGGGATTCCATGATAGTAACGAAGGGGGTTAACATTAGGTTGACCCCCCCAGCTAGGGCAACTTCACACTCGTTATTGCGTAAACTTTGGCAAGCTAAATGAACAGCGACTAAAGAGGAAGCACAAGCAGTATCAACCGTTAAAGTTGGGCCATGAAATCCAAAAAGATAGGATAAACGTCCCGAAGCTACACTTTTAGCATTTCCCGTTCCCGTATAGGCATCAATCAGATCGGGATGATGGCTAAAATGGGAGTAATCTTGAGTCATCATGCCGATAAATACCCCTGTTTGACTTCCTAGCCGATTTAAGGGTGATATTCCCGCATTTTCCAGAGCTTCCCAGGCTAGTTCCAGCAGTAATCGCTGTTGCGGATCCATTTGTGCCACCTCCCGGGGAGAAAGACCAAAAAAATCAGCGTCAAATTGATCTATCGGTTGATTTAAGAAGCCACCGTGACGGGTATAGATTTTTCCCCTTGCATCGGGTTTAGGATCGTAATAATTGTCAATATTCCAGCGTTGCGGCGGAATTTCGCTGATGGCATCGGTTCCTGATTGCAATAATTCCCAAAAAGTTTCCGGTGAATTAGCTCCCTGGGGAAAGCGACAGGACATACCAATAATTGCAATTGGTTCATTCTTAGCTTTTTCTAGGGTATGTAGCTTAGTTTTTAAGACCTTAATTTGATTTAAGGCATCTTTTATTAAGCTCATTTGATCAGTTTTGGCAGGTGTTTGTGTCATGGTAAACAGGTTATTTAGATAGGGTTTGAGGTCTGCTTTTCTAACTTAAGGAATTTAACTCCTGTAGCAGTAAATCGGACAATTCTTCTAGGGATAAATCTTCTTCGTTGAGGGGATCAAGATTGCTATCTTGATTTGCTCCTATTGCTAAGGGTTTTAAACTAAAGTCAAGGTCAATAACTTCAGCTACTAGATAATCGACCAAACTGGTCACTGTTGGGTATTTAAAAGTGATAGTTGCCGCCAGAGATTTACCTAAATCCTTGGCTAAACGATTGCGTAATTCCACCGTCATTAAAGAATCCATCCCCAACTCAAAAAAACCTTGGTCAACTTGGGTAAATTCTCTAACCGGAATAGCGAGAATTTCCGCTACAATCCCTTGAACATGAGCAGTCAAAGCCGCAAAACGCTCCTCAATTGGTACTGTCATTAAGACATTAATAAAATTATTGTCTGGGGTTAATTTTGGGGCTGAAAAACTCTGGAAATCTCGTAATAAAGGCGGAATTTTTTGATTCTCGAAACTGTTAAAAAAGCTATTCCAATTGAGAGAAGCGACAGTTACCTGTGTCCGAGAAGTCGTCAGCAATGTTTCGAGGAGATGCAAACATTTTTGGGGATCAAGAGGAGTAAAACCCTGTTTAATTAGCCTTTTTTTCGCTTTTTCGTCTAAATTTTCCGCCATACCACCCTCTGCCCAGGGACCCCAATTAATAGTCAGGGCCGGCAGTCCTTGCGCTTGACGATAATGAGCTAGACTATCTAAAAAGGCATTAGCACTAGCATAATTACTCTGTCCAGAAGACCCTAACACCGAGGCCATTGAGGAAAAATTAATAAACCAGTCTAAATCAACTTCTTGACTGAGGAGATGCAAATTCCAAGCGCCGAGTATTTTGGGGGAAAAGACGCGCTCAAATTTCTCCCAAGTCTGTTTGGATAAGCTGGCATCCTCTAACACCCCGGCCGTGTGAATAATGCCTTTTAAGGGGGGTAACTGTTGCTCGATTATCTCAAAAGCCCGACGCATTTGGCCAAAGTCGCTAACGTCGGCGGCAAAAACTTCTACATTAGTTCCCTCTTGTCGCCATTGGTCTATAATTGGTTGGGTTTCTGGAGTTATTCCCCGGCGACTCAGTAAGACGAGGGATTTTGCTCCTTTTTTCCTTAACCAATTAGCCACTTGCTGCCCTAAGGCCCCTAGACCACCAGTAATAAGATAGGTGGCATTTTCGGCAATTTCTCGGTTTTTTAGCGACGATTTCGGGATAAACCGCCCTAAACGAGCCACATAGCTCCGGCCTTGCCGCCAAACGATTTGATTTTCCTCCTCCGAACTTTGTAAAGATTGGAACACCTCTAGGGCTAAGGTGTGGCTATCCTGAAATTTATCTCCATCTAGACACAGACAGCGCAATTCTGGGTGTTCTAGGGCAATAGTCCGTCCTAATCCCCAGAGGGAACTTTGGGCAAGGGCAATCACTGTGGGCTGAGAAGGAATGTATTGAGCCGATTGGGTGACAATATAGAGGCGAGGAGAGTAATTAACCTCTATTTTGCCTATTTCTTGCACTATTTCCAGCAAAGTTCCACAAATTCGCTCTTGAGTGGCGGCCAGGTTTTGATTATTTTCTAAAGCTTGGTCGTCATCGATTCCCCAGAGATAAATTAGACCTTGATAGGGTTTTTTGAGGAAATATTGCCAAGTCTGGCGATTGTTTTCGGTGATAAGTTGGCATCTATGCCCTTGTTGCACCAATTTTTCGGCTAATTGTTGCCCTACTCCCTTTTTGTCGGCAAAAATTAACCAATCTCCTGTTTCTATCCAATCCATTCCCGTCAAGTCCGTGGCTTGCCAAGTAATTTCGTATAAACTATCCTTGAGGTCGTTGGTCTGGGAAAAGAGGGTTTCTGGCCGGGCCTGTTGAAAAGTTAATCCGTCAATTTGGCTAATTAATTGACCCGATTCGCTGAAAATAGTCAAATCAGCGATTAGGATGCCGTTTTGCAAATTGCTATGGCTGAAGCGACCATGACAGTATATAGAGGTGTCCTTAACTCCCGAAAAGGTCAATCGATCAATATTAGTGGGAAGATAGGTGCTATTCCCCGCGGGAAATAGTGCCGACATAGCGTGAAAGCAACCATCAAGTAAGACAGGGTGTAGCTGGTAATCCACCGCTTGCGGGAGTAGATGGGAAGAAAGTTGAATTTTTGCGACGATTTCGGACTGATTGCGGTAAAGTTGCTGGATAACTCGAAAACTTTCCCCGTAGTTCACTCCTTTACTTGAACAGTCCTGATAATGCTGTGCAATTTCGATTTTTTGGTGACAACGGTTCCGGATATCTGTCCAATTGCAACTGGGTAAGTCCTGGTTTTCATTGGTTAAATTACCGGATAGATGCAGTAGGGAAACTTCCCCTTCCCCAAGACTGAGAATCTGAAATTGTCCCCCCGCTAGTAAGCTTAACTGTACCTTTTTACTCTGGTTGTCTGAGAAAATTAAGGGTCGATTCAGACTCAATTGACCAATAGTAAACTGCTGATTGGGATATTGTTGACCAGCTGCCACTATAATCATCTCTAGATAGGCCGCGGCCGGGAAAACTACCTGGCCAAAAACTTGATGTTCTTGCAGATAGCTCGGAGAGCAGGGAGAAAGAGAGGATTGATAGTGGACATCCTTTGACCCCAATAGATGCAGCGGTTGCTGTAGGAGGGGGTGGAAAGCTGCCGCTACTGTCGGGTTTTTTAGCTGAGAATCAATGTAATCTAACCAATAGCGTTTTCTTTGGAAGGGATAGGTCGGTAAGGGGATTTTTTCGCGTAAATAATCCAGGTCGAATCCATTCCAGTCAATTTTGACCCCTTTTACATAAAGGGTCGCTAAACTTTGGAGCAGGGTTTCCCAATTCGACTGTTTTGGGGATAAACTAGCTAACCAGAGGCCTCGGTCGGGGAGATTTTGCTGACCTAGGCTAATTAAGGTGGTTTTGGCACCAATTTCTAGGAATATTTCCGTATTTAACTCTCCTAATCTTTCTATACCCCGGGCAAACTCTACGGGAGACAGTAGATGATTAACCCAATATTGGGAAGTTGCTATCTCTGCATCGATAACATCCCCAGTCAGGTTAGAAATAAGGGGGAGACGCGGGGAATTATAGGTGATAGTTTCGGCAATCTTGGCAAATTCTCCCACCATACCCGTCATTAAGGGAGAATGGAAAGCATGGGAAACCGCTAAAGTCTGACTTTCAATGCCTCTCTGATTAAAGTTAGCGATTAAATGGTTAATAGCCTCAGTTTCGCCAGAAATGACTGTATTTTCTCGACTATTGACCGCAGCAATGGTACAGATGCCCCTAATCTTCCTGAGATGATTGGTCACGCTGTCGGAATCGGTAAAAATTGCCGCCATTATGCCGTTTTTCGGTAATGTCTGCATTAAGCGTCCCCGATGGGCAATTAACTTCAAACCGTCTTCTAATACCATTTTTCTTTATTCGTGTCCCTCATCCCCTTGCCCCTCTCCCTTTCTGAGATAGGGATTGGGGGTGAGGGCAATTAACCATCTCTGCCATTACTTTAGAAAAATGGTATAAGCTAAAGACTCCCGCTAAACAAGCGGCCACATATTCCCCTAAACTATGACCGATGAGAGCATCGGGTTTCACTCCCCAAGATAACCAGAGTTGGGCGAGGGCATATTCCAGAGAAAATAGGGTAATTTGACTGTAAAAAGTCTGATTAATCAACTGACTGGTTTTTTCGTCCCCATATAACACTTGCAGTAAGGATTTCACCCCATAGCTCCGTAAAATTTCGTCACATTTCTCTAAAGTTTGGCGAAAAGTCGGTTGCGTTTCGTAGAGTTCCCTAGCCATTCCGGGATACTGTGAACCCTGTCCCGTACACATAAAAGCCAGTTTAGGGGCTTTTTTCGAGGTTAAAAGACTTTTTTGACCTGAAAAGCGATTTTCACCCCTAATAAAGTCTTTTAAAGCTTGCTCAAGCTGTTTTTGAGCCAGAAAGGGAATAGCTAAACGATGCTCAAAATGCGATCGCCCAGTATTAGCGGTATAGGCCACATTTGCCATGACCGTCTGGGAATTTTGACCGAAAAAATCGTAGTAGCGTTGAGCTAATTCCCGTAAGGCTGGCTCACTTTTCGCCGAAAGGGTAATTAAATGACAAGGACGTTCTAAATGAGGTTTTTCGTCACCAAGCCGCTCAAAATTGCTTTCCTCCACGATTAAATGGACGTTAGTGCCACTCATCCCAAAAGCGCTCACTCCAGCCCGTCGGACTCCTTCTCTGACCAACCAAGGGGTAAGAGTGGTGGGGATTTTGACCGGCAGTTTTTCCCAGGGAATATAGGGATTAGGGTTCTTAAAATGAAGATTAGGGGCGATTTGCTGATTTTGTAGCTGTAAAACTGTCTTAATTAACGCCGCAATCCCCGCAGCTCCTTCCAGATGCCCCATATTAGTTTTCACGGTTCCCAAAATCAGGGGATTATCTTGGCTATGACCCTGGCCATAAATTTTGCCTAAGGATAAAACCTCGATGGGATCTCCTAAAGATGTACCTGTACCGTGAACTTCGACGTATTGCAGATCTTTAGGTTGAATTTTCGCTCTTTCGAGGGCTTGTCTGAGTAAAGCTTCCTGTGCCTGACCATTGGGGGCGGTTAAGCCATTACTTTTTCCATCGTGATTGACAGCCGAACCGCGAATTTGGGCGAAAATAAGATTGCCATCTCGGAGAGCATCACTGAGACGTTTTAAGACCACGACACCGCAACCTTCGCCCCGACCATAACCATCGGCCGAAGCATCAAAGGTTTTACTGCGACCCTGGGGAGAAACGGCTTTTAATTTACAATTACTAATCGCAGTGGCCGGGGTTAACATCAGATTCACACCCCCCGCTAAAGCGAGATTGCATTCTTGGCCGCGCAGACTTTGACAGGCCAAATGTACTGCCAAGAGGGAGGAGGAACAGGCCGTATCAATTTGCAGAGTCGGACCGTGAAACCCAAATAGATAAGAGATTCTGCCGACGGCAATAGCGCGACTGGTTCCTAAACTGTTGTAAGCATCAATGTGATTGACTACGCCTTGATGAAAACACAATTGGGCATAATCATCGCGAAAAATGCCCATAAATACGCCAGTTTGACTATTAATCAAACTTTCTGGCGCAATAGCCGCATTTTCTAGGGATTCCCAACAGACTTCTAACAGTAACCGTTGTTGCGGATCCATGGCGGCGGCTTCCCGGGGTGAGATGCCGAAGAAAGCCGGGTCAAATTCGTCAACTTTGTCTAAAAATGCCCCTTCCCGACTATACATTTTCCCCGGAACATCGGCATCTTGGTGATAATAATCGGCAATATTCCAACGTTCTAGGGGAATTTCTGTTACTGCATCGATGCCATTAACCAATAACTGCCAATAACTTGCGGAATCATTGACTCCTGCGGGAAAACGACAGCCCATACCCACAATAGCGATGGGTTCGGTTTGCGCTTTGACCATTGCATCGAGGTGTTTGTATTGTTCTAAAAAAGCTTGTTTTTGTTGATTCATATTCCTAACAACTCTTGTCTTGTTATGTCACGTCACTTTCATCTCAGGTTATGCTTGGGAAAAAGTCACGGATAAGCGGGAAAAACCTTGATACTGTCGGGATGGAAAAATTTAGTGGCATAGTCACAATTGTCCCCGTGACTCCGAGGTGGGGGATAGGACAAGGGAAATTAGCTATCCTATCCCCACCAGCGATTAACTAAAGAAGGCAGAGATTTCTTCTTCGGATATTTGGGGTAAAACTGCTAAAATTTCGCTTTTTCCCCGATTATTTGCCGATTCAGCCCCAGTATTGCTTTGATTAATCTGGTTAGCTAAATATTCTGCCAAACTATCAATAGTGGGATAATTCCAAACAATGGTGGCTTCGACGGGGATTCCCGACCAATCGGCAAGATCTTGGGCTAATTCCACGGCAAAAATTGAATCTAAGCCAAAATCAGCAAAAGACTGGCTGGTTTGGATAGTGGCTGGATTGACCTTTAATTTCTGGTGTAACCAATTACCTAACCACGTTTCCACCTTTTCGGGAGTTTGTTGGCTAAGAAGGGACTTTTTCGGACTAGAGGGTATATTTACTCGGTTCTGCGTCGGTTGACTAGCAATTTCGACCAGAGAAGTTTCAGCTTGAGGATGAGTCTGTTTAGCTTCTGGTTCCAACGTCAATAACTCGTCGAGTTGATAATCGGAACCCTCTAGACGTTGTTCAATATCATCAATAGATTGAGTATAATCGAGGATACGATCGCGGATAGTCGCCACCGAAGAAGCAAAGTTTTCTTCGGGTGTTCCCCGGAGAGCTTTCTGCACAGATAAATCAAACTGCAATTGACTCCAAGCTAGGGCATGACTGTACTTTTCCCCGGGGTGAATTTGGGACATTTTCGCTGTTGTTGCTACTAAAGCGGCGTAACAACCCAATTCTCCGATTAAAGAATAGGCCCAAGCTAAGGCGGCAGAACGATCACCCCAGAGATTAGACTGGAGACAACGCTGATTAATAGATTGGGCAGTGGTGTGGAG
>NZ_JADEXI010000579.1:0-2916 GCF_015207185.1 Microcystis sp. LEGE 08355
GCCAAAGATACTCTTTTTTGGCTAAGTTGGGTAAAATCAGGAGGAGTTAACCAAAAAAATTAAGAGAAAAAAACGTGCTGGGATCGTCCTTCCGTCTTGATCATCTTTTTAACAAGCCCCTAATTGCCTGTCTTTTGTCCTGTGTGGGTGTCTTGCTGCCGATCCCAGTTTTAGCGACACCGGTGGCAGTGTTAAAAAGTCAAGAAAATGCCAATCAATGGACAGATATAACCGAACGTTTGCAAAATGTCGGGGTTAATTACTGCATTCTCCAGAGTAATCAGTGGCAAAGCGACGCGGATTTAAATAAAATTAGCGTTCTCATTATCCCCAACGTCGAGACTATTTCCGGTTTACAAGCTGGTGTCTTGAGTCGTTGGCTTAATCGCGGTGGTAAAATTATTGTCACCGGTCCGGCGGGAAATCTTTCGGAACCTGCTGTGCGGAATCAACTGCGATCGCTATTTGGGGCTTACTGGGCCTATCCCCACTCCCAAGCTTACACCCTGCGGCCGACTAATTTGGGTGAACTGAAAAACCAAAAACCTTTAGCCAGCAGTCTCCTCGGTGGCGTGGTTATCCCCACGGGAGTTAATAGCCAAACCGTCGCCGTCTGGGGGGCGCGCAATAATCCCCCCGCCGTTGTCCTCAATAATAACTCGATCTTTCTCGGTTGGCGCTGGGGCAGCAGTGCCGTTGCTAATCTCGCCCTCGATAGCGCTTGGCTAGAAACCGCCCTGCAACGCTACGGCATTAATCGCAGTTCTTCTCCTAGCACAATTGCGCCCTATTGTCAAGGGCAATCAACAATAGTTAATAATATTAATAATACCCCAACAGCGATCTCGCGTAGCGAGCGCGTTGCGACCGCACCCCGTCGCCCTCTACCCCAGATTGCAGAAAATCCCCCCAGTGAAACAGCGAGATTAAGTCCGAATACCGAGGCAATTCCCCCCAGAGCGAGCCTAACTTCTCAACAAATTGGCCAGATGACGGCGGAATTGCAGGGATTAATCGGGCGTTATGGGGCGACTCTCTTAGCTTTAGAAGCCAGTAATAATAACACTTTAACTACTGATAAATCCTTAGCACAAGCATTTCATAATCGTGGGAAAAATTCCAGCGCATCAGATACAGCTAGACGATTCCGTTTAGCCCTAGAAAATGCCCAAGGAACCTTAAATAATTTTCAGAATTTAATCGCCCAGGGTTCCTATACGCAAGCGCGGGAATTTTGGTTACAAGCGCGGCGAAGTCTTTGGGATAATTATCCCACTAATCGACAATTTGCCCAACCAGAAATACGGGCAATGTGGTTAGATCGAGGCACGATCGTACAAGCTAAAAACGAGGAGGATTTAGCTAAAGTATTTGATCGCATGGCGGCAGCGGGTATTAATGTGGTCTTTTTCGAGACAGTTAATGCTAGTTATACTATTTATCCCAGTCAAGTTGCCCCCGAACAAAACCCTTTAACTAGAGGTTGGGATCCCCTAAAAGTTGCCGTTAAATTAGCCCATGAACGCAATATGGAAATCCACGCCTGGGTGTGGGTTTTTGCGGCGGCTAATCAAGCTCATAATAAAGTATTAGAGCAACCATTAGATTATCTCGGTCCAGTTTTATCCCGTAATCCCGATTGGGGGGCAACTAATAAAAGTGGTGGTTCTTTTGATTACAGTCAAGGCACGAAAAAAGCCTTTTTTGATCCTGCTAATCCCGACCTACAGAACTATCTTTTATCTCTTTACGAGGAGATTGTCAAAAATTACGATGTGGATGGCTTGCAGTTAGATTATATTCGCTATCCCTTCCAGAGTCAAGATTCTAATCAAACCTATGGTTATGGTAAATCCAGCCGTTGGTTATTTAAACAAATGACGGGAGTTGATCCAATTACTTTAAATCCCCGGGGTGCTTTATGGGAACAATGGACTAGCTTTAAAATCCGTCAGGTTGATACTTTTGTCTCGCAGGTTTCTACTCGCTTAAAACAGATTCGCCCCAACTTAAAAATGTCGGCGGCGGTGTTTCCCCTAGAACAAAAAGAACGATTATATCGTATTCAACAAAACTGGGAAGAATGGGGACAAAATCAATGGATAGACCTGATATTTTTAATGACTTATGCTCTCGATACAGGGACTTTAGAAGATAAAACTAAGTCTTTATTTGATCGCCAAATTGCAGGAAATGCTCTGATTATACCCGGTATCCGTCTGTTAAAAGTACCCGATCAAGTCACGATCGATCAACTACAATTTATTCGCAATCTTCCCACTTCGGGATTCGCTCTTTTTGCCACAGAAAATCTCAATCCCAACTTGCAAACAATTCTTAATCGCATTCAGGGATCGATAATTACGAAAAAAAACGAACCTTTACCCCACCGTCAACCCTTCAAAACGGCGGCGGCGAGGTTTAATTCCCTGCGTCAAGAGTGGAGTTTTTTAATAATAAATAATTTATGGGCAATGGAGGAGGGAACCTTAAAAGCTTGGGGGCAAGAAGTGGACGAAATGGCTAATCTATTAGAACAATTGGCTAATAATCCCAGCCCTCGCAATTTGACTTTAACTCAAAATGCTTTAAAGCGATTTAGCTATAAATTTAAATCTGTGATGTCCAGACAAAAAGATTTATCTGCCTATCAAATACAGGTCTGGGAAAATCGCCTCGCAACCCTAGAACGTCTCTTAAGTTATGGTCAAAGGGTTGAGTTTTAATTAGGGTTTACTGAAAAAGTTTGTCGGTGGGGCTAGGAGAGAGGAGACTCCGAGACAGTATTCAGGAGTTGAGAGTTGGGGTTTTAGGGAGTTGGGGTTTTAAGTAGTCGTGCAAAATAAATTTCCTAGTGAAGATAGGCAAGAGGCAAGAGGCAAGAGGCAAGACCGGGGTTAGATATGTGTAATTAAT
>NZ_JADEXI010000580.1:0-2915 GCF_015207185.1 Microcystis sp. LEGE 08355
CCCCCCCTCAATGCACTTACTGCATGATATAAATGCCTAAACACGATGGTGAGCGGATTTCTGTTACAAACAATACAAAATTATCCAAGTTAAAAAGAATTAAATAACAAATAGAGACTAGGTAAATTACTAAATTTTTGCTAATGACGACGGTATTTTAAAGAATACTTATTGTTAAATCCCGATTTCTTCATTTCTAACCCGCACCAACTAGAACAATTACACCCACAAACCAGAAGGAGATAGATTCGTGGTACAAGCACCTGAAAAAGATGGAACAACTCTCAATAAATTCGAGAAATTTAAAGCCGAAAAAGACGGATTAGCCATTAAAGATGAACTGGATCATTTTGCCCAAATCGGTTGGGAAGCGATGGATAAAACCGATTTAGAACATCGCTTAAAATGGGTGGGGGTTTTTTATCGTCCCGTCACCCCGGGTAAATTCATGATGCGTTTGCGGGTTCCTAACGGCATTATTAGCGGTGAGCAAATGCGCGTTTTAGGGGAAATCGTGCAGCGTTACGGCGATGATGGTAATGCCGATATTACCACTCGTCAAAACCTACAATTACGCGGTATTCGCATCGAAGATATTCCTGATATTTTCCAACGACTAAAATCCGTGGGTATGACTTCGGTACAATCGGGCATGGATAATGTCAGAAATATTACAGGTTCACCCATGGCGGGACTAGACGCAGATGAATTAATTGACACCAGGGAATTAGTCCAAAAAGTCCAAGATATGATTACCAACTACGGTCAAGGTAATTATCAATTTAGCAATCTGCCCCGCAAATTTAATATTGCCATCGAGGGGGGACGGGATAACTCTGTTCATGCGGAAATTAACGATATTGCCTTTATTCCTGCCTATAAAGAGGGAGAATTAGGCTTTAATGTCGTAGTAGGTGGCTTTTTCTCGGCTAAACGCTGTGAAGCGGCAATTCCCATTAATGTTTGGGTGAGACCGAATCAGGAAGTGGTGGATTTATGCCGAGGAATTTTGGAAGTTTACCGCGATAACGGATTGCGCGCCAATCGTCAAAAATCCCGTTTAATGTGGTTAATTGATGAGTGGGGAATTGAGGAATTCCGCACGCGGGTGGCTAATCAGTTAGGTTATCCCTTGGCAACGGCAGCGGAAAAAGACGCTATTGACTGGGAAAAACGGGATCATTTAGGAGTTTTTCCCCAAAAACAGGAGGGATTGAGCTATATCGGTCTTTGTGTTCCCGTTGGTCGTCTATTTGCCGATGATATGTTCGATTTGGCCCGGATTGCCGAAGTGTATGGCAGCGGAGAATTGCGTTTAACCGTGGAACAAAACGTGATTATTCCCAATATAGCGGCTGAAAATATGGCGACTCTTTTAACCGAGCCTTTACTGGCTAAGTTTACCCCCAATCCCACTCCTTTACAACGAGCGCTCGTTTCCTGCACGGGGGCGCAATTCTGCAATTTTGCCCTGATTGAAACCAAAAATAAGGCTGTGGACTTGATTCGTCAGTTAGATGCCCAATTAAATATCCCCCGGGGTGTGCGTATCCACTGGACCGGTTGCCCTAACTCCTGCGGACAACCCCAAGTGGCCGATATCGGTTTGATGGGGACAAAAGCGCGCAAAGACGGCAAAACCGTCGAGGGAGTTGACCTCTACATGGGGGGTAAAGTGGGTAAAGATGCCCACCTGGGAAGTTGTGTACAAAAAGGGATTCCCTGTGAAGACTTAAAATCGCTGTTAACCTCTATCCTCATCGAACAATTTGGGGCGACACCGAAAGGTTAATTAACAAGTTTCTCGATACGCTGGGGGGTTTATCCCCTCTTTTTTTTCTGTATCTCTGTTGGGTGAAATTGGCAAACCTGTTGCTATAGTAGGGGGCAGATAGGAGCAGGAAAATCCTTATGTATAGCGTTTCTCACACCTGTGTGGCACAGTCAAACCTTTGCTGATTAAGCTTTTCACCATCGACAATGTACCTCTTGCGAACAGGAAACGCTATATTTTCCTACCAGATGGGAATCGTTACTTAGGGTTTGCTGAATAAATGTGAAATATAGACGAGGTAAGAGTTTTAGGGTACTGTTTCGCCCCCACAGGTGCAAGATTTTGAGAGTACTGTAAGGGCGAAGCATTCGGGCAATAACCTATCGGTGAAACCGTAGATTTTCTATCCGAATGCTTCGCCCCTACTTTTTGCCGCAAACCCTATTTAGCTTCAAATTGAGCTTGTTTGCGAAGTAATTCCCCGATGGTTAAATTGGGTTGAGGTCGGCCATCAAAAACCGTTCCTACCTCAAATTTTTGCAACTGTACCCGTGCTAAATGATAGGCCTCATCGGGTAAGGGAATATAACCAATAGTATCTAATAAATTGGGAACTCGATCGAGATAATATTTAACAAATTTCTCTAAAGCGGGATTCTCTTGGGCTTTTTGGGCATTAACATAAATAAACAAAGGACGAGATAAAGGCTGATATTTACTATCCTCGACATTGCTGCGAGTTGGTTCAATACCGTTAACTTTCAACGCTTTTAATTTATCCCGATTTTGTTCATAGTAAGCATGGCCAAAATAGCCTAAAGCGTTGGCATCTTGACTGACGGCATTAACTAAAGCTTGGTCATCTTCACTAAAATTAAAGTCCCCACGACTGGCATCTTTGCCGTTAATTACATCACTAAAAAAATCGTAGGTTCCGGAATCTTTACCCGGCCCGTGAAGGGTAATCGGTCGGTCGGGCCAAGCGGGATTAATTTGATTCCAACGTTTGATTTTATTCTCGGCTGCTGGTTCCCAAATAGTTCTTAATTCTGTGGTGGAAATATCATCAACCCAGTTATTTTGGGGATTGACTACCACGGTTAAAGCATCAAAAGCGATCGGTAGTTCGATAAATCTTACC
>NZ_JADEXI010000581.1:0-2914 GCF_015207185.1 Microcystis sp. LEGE 08355
TCGGAACCCCCTAAGCCGAGTTTTCAAGGTGCTGCGCCGTCCACTTGGTTTTCGAGACTGGCCTCTTAATTCTAACGTAAAGCCAACCTAGAACGGCGGGGTTTCAGACCCAAAATTTCCGATGAACTACTTGACTAAATCTTTTGACTCCATAATAGAAATAAGTTTCGTCAATTTCACAAGCGAAAGCTTTTCGATTCAGGATATTGGCAGCTAAAGAGGCACTGAAAAGCCCCCCAAATGGTTCCCAAACCACATCTTGTTCCTCACTGGAAGCTTCAATAATTAATTTCATCAGATCCAGTGGCTTTTGATTTAAGTGAATAGCTTTACCATCCTTAGACTTAATTCGTTCATCATCGCGCAAAGCTGAACGATCCCAAACATTTGTAAAACCATGAGGGCAATTAAATTTAGAGCGCATCTTCTCCCACTCTTTACCTGTTAAAGGACGCTGGCCATTTTTAGAAAAATAGGGTTTTCCCTCTGGGTTTCCGTGTTCGTTGGCATAGAAAACTAATTTTTCAAACATTTCCGGTGGGGGAAAATACCATAAATGTCCTTGATCAAAATATTTTCTTGTTGCCGCATCTGCGACACCACAAGCTAAATTAGCTTGACGCAAAGGTAAGCCCGATCTTAACCATTCCTTTCGGAGCCATTCTTTAAGTGTTAAGTCAGCAATTTTGACTTCTCTAACGTATTGGACGCAAACCTCTGTCACCACTGGAAAACGCCTTATTTTTTCTGTGTTGACATTACCTGCAATATGACCTTTTCCTTTATTCCATATATTACAATTAACATATCGCCAACCAAATTTCTCAAGTATTGGATGTACCACAGCCCAGCCAATTTCTGAGTTCCAAAACCAAAGAGTTGTATTTGGCAAGGCCAACTTCGACCAAGCTTCCACATGAGGTTCATACCATTCAGGTAGGTCAAGATGATCTGATGTATCACCTTCAAATCCTAAAAGACCGTAGCCTCCGTCTGAGATTATTACTATAGGTTGTTCCCAAGAATCATAATGTTCAATGCTATTACCAAGACTCAGACTAACACTGCTGTTATTCCAAGCTGAAAAAGCTAGTTTCTCAGTAAGTTGGACAGTTTTGCCACGCCCAACAGTGCTTGTTGCTTTATTCTTCTTTATACTTGCCAGGCTATGGGAAGGCTCAGGTATATCCATGGATTTTTTTATCGTCTTATAAACAGGATGAATATCAATACTCTATGCTGTTTTAGGATATTTGGCTACCCCATAAACCAATGACCTAGAAACTTAGCCTAAGACTAGCAAACTTTCTATCTCCTCGCTCAAGTTTTCCCAGTCAACTTTATCAAAGTTTTTTTGTTTTAACAGAGTGATTGTTTCGTTCAGCCACCCAACATAATCGGTTTGAATTAGCATAAAACCTCTGGATTTTATGAGTTTGAATTTTCCTAGAAAATAACCAATCATTGACAGCATTTCTCATAAAGATAAAGTATAAATGTATCGGACATTGTCTCAGATTTGACCGTCTCCTAACCCCACCAACAAACTTTTAAAGATAATTTTATCGCCAAACTTTTTTCTGTAAAATCTGACTAATTTCTTGGGAAAAAGGACAATCATCGGGAAAGTTAAAGGATTGATAATTGGGGTTATCTCGCAAGCTTTTTAAAGCCGTGGCATAGCAATCTAAAAATACTTGCTCCCAGTAGGGTTTTAAACTAGGAGAATCGCTCAAAAGTTCTTCTAGTTCCCGTTGACTGCGCCTAATAGTTTCTTGCCAACCTCGATAATCCTCAACGTAATCAGTATAGCAAAGTTTGAGGCAGTGTTCTAAGATGGTCGTTAACCGGTTGCGGAGTTCACGTTTTTGACTTCTGCCCAAACTTTCTATCTCCTCGATCAAGTTTTCCCAGTCAACTTTATCAAAGTTTTTTTGTTTTAAAAGAGTGATTGTTTCGTTCAGCCAGCCAACATAATCAGTTTGAATTATCATAAAACCTCTGGATTTTATCGGTTTGAATTTAGATAAAAAATAACCAATTATTGATTACAATAAACCATCCATTAAAGTGAGAATTTCGGAGATATTTTCGTGACTAGAATTGGTTTTCAGATGGTTTTCTAAAAGTTCCTTGAGAGCAACCAGTTTCAGACTATTTTCCGCCAAAGTATTAGCGATCGCAGGGGCAGCCCGCAGATAACCCGTAGCGCCTAAATCCATTAAAGCAGAACGACGCAGCTGTAATTCTTCCCCTTGCAAGGCCTTAATCAGAATATCGCCATAGTGGGGGTTAGCTGTGAGTTGATAGAGGGCGCGAGCAGCCGCATAACGCACTTTTTCGACGAAATGCTTTAAAAACGGTTCGATCAGGGGAATCGCTGCCGTCGCTTGCAGGGTTCCCAAAGCTTCGATAATCGCCTCGTAGGGTTGGACTAAATGGGGTTTTCCCGCCACTAAAACGGCCACTTCGATGCCACCCTCTAATAGTTTCTTCAAAGGTGCGATCGCTCTTTGATCCTTAAGCATTGCCAATGCTTGGGCAGCCGATTCGCGCACATAATAATCTTCGCAGTCGAGACAGGCAATCAAAGCGGGAACACAACTGAGATCATCTAATTTCCCTAGAGCGCTGGCAGCGTTGCGTCGCAGGGGATAACCGCCGTCGGGAGTGCGATCGCTTTCGTCCTCTAAAGCGGCAATTAACGCCGAAATCGCCTCCGGTTGACGAACACGAAATCTACCCAACCACCAGGCAGCATAATAACGCGCTCCTAGGTCTTCTCTTTGCTGGATATTAGCGATCGCTTGTTCAACAGTATAGGCTGGATTATCGACGGCAGTAGAGTAAGAATCGCTCATAGACAAGTGAAAATGGGTGTGGGGTGTGGGGTGTGGGGTGTAGGGTGTAGGGT
>NZ_JADEXI010000582.1:0-2906 GCF_015207185.1 Microcystis sp. LEGE 08355
GTGTGAAGGTTTCAAAAGGTATGGAGTCTGGGGAGACTGGGAAAATCCCTATTTAACCCTAAAACCTGAATACGAGGCCGCTCAAATTGCCGTATTCGGAAAAATGGCCCTAAAAGGTTATATTTATCGGGGACTAAAACCGGTTCACTGGAGTCCTAGTTCTCAAACCGCTTTAGCTGAGGCCGAATTAGAATATCCCGAAGGTCACACTTCCCGCAGTGTCTATGTCGCTTTTCCAATTACGTCAGTTTCAACCCCGGTTTTAACGCCATTTTTGCCTAATTTATCCGTGGCTATCTGGACGACTACCCCCTGGACTTTACCCGGGAATTTGGCCGTCGCATTGAACCCAGAATTAAACTATTCAGTGGTGGAAACTAGCGAGTCTAATTATCTAATCGTAGCGACGGATTTAGTCGAAAAATTGGCCGACACTTTTAACACAACTTTGACGATTAAAGCAACGGTTAAAGGTCTGGAATTAGAACATACTAAATATCGTCATCCTTTGTTTGATAGAGAAAGTGCTATTCTCATCGGTGGGGATTATGTCACCACTGATTCCGGAACCGGATTAGTTCATACGGCCCCTGGCCATGGTCAGGAGGATTATATCGTCGGCCAACGTTACGGTTTACCGATACTTTCTCCCGTGGATGATAAGGGAAATTTTACCGCAGAAGCGGGACAATTTGCGGGTTTAAATGTCTTGAAAGATGCTAATGAAGCAATAATTTTAGCACTGACAGAAAAGGGTGCGTTACTCAAAGAAGAAGCATATCAGCATAAATATCCCTACGATTGGAGAACCAAAAAACCGACAATTTTCCGCGCAACAGAACAATGGTTTGCTTCCGTGGAAGGATTCCGAGAATTAGCTTTAGAAGCGATTGATTCGGTGCGTTGGATTCCTGCAACGGGGAAGAATCGCATTACTTCTATGGTTAGTGAAAGAAGCGATTGGTGTATCTCTCGTCAGCGCAGTTGGGGGGTTCCTATTCCTGTTTTTTATGACGAAGAAACGAATGAACCTCTGTTAACGGAGGAGACGATTAATCACGTTCAAGCTATCTTCGCAGTCAAGGGTTCTAATGCTTGGTGGGAGTTATCCGTAGAGGAATTGTTACCTCCCAGTTATCGCGATAATGGTCGCAGTTATCGCAAGGGAATGGATACTATGGATGTGTGGTTTGATTCTGGTTCTAGTTGGAATGCGGTGGCTAATGCTCGACCAGAATTAAGTTATCCTGCGGATATGTATCTAGAAGGATCGGATCAGCATCGGGGATGGTTTCAATCGAGTTTATTAACCAGTGTGGCTGCTAATGGTATTGCTCCCTATAAAACGGTGTTAACTCACGGTTTTGTTTTGGATGAACAGGGACGAAAAATGAGTAAATCTCTGGGTAATGTCATCGATACCAATGTGATCATTAATGGTGGTAAAGACCAGAAAAAAGAACCCGCTTATGGGGTGGATGTGATTCGGTTATGGGTGTCCTCGGTGGACTATACCAATGATGTGAATATCGGTCAAAATATTCTTAAACAGTTGGTAGATATCCGTAATAAAATCCGGAATACTGCCAGGTTTTTACTGGGGAGTTTAAATGATTTTGATCCCCTTAAAGATGCGGTAGCTTATGAAGACCTACCGGAGATTGATCGCTATATGTTACATCGTATCTCGGAAGTGTTTACGGAAGTTACGGCAGCTTTTGAAAGTTTCCAATTTTTCCGCTTTTTCCAGACAGTACAGAATTTTTGTGTTGTCGATTTATCTAACTTTTATATCGACATCGCTAAGGATCGTTTATACATTTCTGATCCTAATTCTTTCCGTCGTCGCAGTTGTCAAACAGTTTATGCTATTGCTTTAGAAAATCTCGCTAAAGCGATCGCTCCTGTCCTCTCTCATCTAGCGGAAGATATCTGGCAATTTCTCCCCTACAAAACTCCTTATTTATCGGTATTTGAGTCAGGATGGCTAAACATCGATCCTGCTTGGAATAATCGCGAATTGGCCGATAAATGGGCCAAATTCCGGCAGCTACGCACCGAAGTTAATAAGGTGATGGAAACTGCCAGAAATGATAAAGCGATCGGTGCTTCTTTAGAGGCAAAAGTTTTACTTTATGTTCCCGATGAAAGCTTACAACAGGAGCTAGAATTATTCAACAATTGTGATAGTTTAACGGGGAATAAAGTCGATGAATTGCGTTATCTATTTCTCTCTTCTCAAGTGGAATTAGTTAGTGATATTAGCGCAATTCAAACCGCCGAATATAAAGGAGAATCGGACTTTGTTTCGGTGGGAATTGTCAAAGCGGACGGAGAAAAATGCGATCGCTGTTGGAATTATTCCACTCAAGTGGGAAAATTTGCCGATGATCCCACTATTTGCGAGCGCTGTAATGCCGCTTTAAAAGGAGAGTTCTAAGCTAAATTAAAAGGGTGCTTTATTGTCTAATAAAGTACCCTTGTTTAATAGATCTCTTGCAAATTAATTATATGTTATAATGATGGTTTAACTAATTTTCCCCAAAAAATTAGTTAATCAGTACATTCGTCCTGAATGAAGACTTGAAGTTTAACTTTTAACTCAAAACTCTTTAGAGCTGCTTTAATTTGGTTATCAAAACCTCTTTATTTAAGCGGCACAAACTATCTCAATTTTTATAATTGAGAATAAATTCTCCTTGACTTGATTAATCTTTAGGCAACTTTTAAGAAGCTGCTATACCTATCCCTAACTCACAGTTATAAATAGCCGCCAACAAGTTAACTCTTAAACTATATCTTCGACGACGATTCCGATATTTACAGGATAAGATTTTAAAGATTTTGAGTTTCCTATTTATAGGTTCAATGATAATCCTTTCTTTGGCTAAAGCCTTGTTATACTC
>NZ_JADEXI010000583.1:0-2904 GCF_015207185.1 Microcystis sp. LEGE 08355
CACCCCAAACCCCACACCCCACACCCCCGCTATGTTCAGGGGGATTAAACTGGTAAAGCGTGACACAAAACTGCTAGAGTTACCAAGGACGAGTGTATAAACTTTACAGATATTGTATGAGAGTTTTGGTTATTGGCGGAGACGGCTATTGTGGTTGGGCAACGGCACTCCATCTATCAAATAGAGGTTACGAAGTAGGCATACTTGATAGTTTAGTTCGTCGCTATTGGGACTTACAATTAGGCTGCGATACCTTAACACCGATCGCACCCATATCTCATCGGATTCAACGCTGGCAAGATCTAACAGGAAAATCGATCGATCTTTTTGTCGGGGATATTAATGACTACGACTTTCTGATTCAATCCCTGCGACAGTTTCAACCGGATGCGATTGTTCACTTTGGAGAACAGAGATCTGCACCCTTCTCCATGATCGATCGCGAACACGCAGTTTTAACCCAAGTTAACAACGTGGTTGGCAATTTAAACATCCTCTATGCGATGAAAGAGGAATTTCCCGAAGCGCACCTAGTAAAACTGGGAACCATGGGTGAGTATGGCACACCGAATATAGATATTGAAGAAGGCTACATCACGATCGAACATAACGGTCGTAAGGATACTTTACCCTATCCCAAACAGCCCGGTAGTATGTACCATCTCAGCAAAGTCCACGATAGCCATAATATCCATTTTGCCTGTCGGATGTGGGGTTTAAAAGCCACAGATCTCAATCAAGGGGTGGTTTATGGAGTCCTCACCGAAGAAACGGGAATGGATGAGATGTTAATTAACCGTCTCGATTACGATGGGGTTTTTGGTACTGCTTTAAACCGTTTTTGTATTCAAGCGGCGATCGGTCATCCCCTAACAGTGTACGGTAAAGGTGGCCAAACGCGGGGATTTTTAGATATCCGCGATACCGTGGGTTGTTTGGAATTAGCGATCGCCAATCCCGCTCAATCGGGGGAATTTCGCGTTTTTAACCAATTTACCGAACTGTTTAGCGTCGGTGACTTGGCACTGATGGTGAAAAAAGCTGGTTCTGCGTTAGGGTTAAATGTGGAGATTAACAATCTTGACAACCCGCGCATCGAGTTAGAGGAACATTATTTTAACGCTAAAAACACAAAATTACTCGATCTAGGCCTACAACCTCACTATCTCTCCGATTCTCTCCTCGATTCCCTCTTGAACTTCGCCACCAAGTACAGAGACCGGGTAGATATGAATCATATCCTACCAAAGGTCACTTGGAAACGATAATTTATTAGTCAATGATAAGTTGAGGATGGGTTACTTGCCCATCCTTTGCGTTTTTCTAATGTATCGCCATCAAACTCGATCTTAATCCGCACCGATGAGAATTATTGTCGTCCGCGGTTGCGGGAATTAGCGCGACGTTCCTGCATTAACTGGGAAAATTCCGTTCTTTGAGCGGGAGTTAAGACTTGACGAATTTCCAAAAAACTTTCAAATTGCAGGTTACTCATTTCTTGGCGATTCCGAGAGACTTGCTGATGTTTAGAACGGCTCTCTCGATCGGAAGCATTATTCGATAATAAACTATTTAATTCTTGTTCGTTCCTTCTGAGGGTTTCTCGCAACTTTTGGGTTTTTTCCTGATATTTCTGACGAATAGCGGCAATTTTCGACTTTTGGTCATCGGTAAGGTTTAATTGTTCGATTAGTCTTTCTCTAGAATTATCCACCCGACGGGGACGATTTTCAGGACGCTGGGGAGAGCTAGTTTGAGCAATAAATAGACCATCTTGGGGATAGGATAGCACAGTGGCAGTGGGGACTAGGTTAGCCGCTAGAGTTAAAGCCATGGTCGTGCCGAGAATCGAGACAGTAGAAAGGGACATAATTGACCTCGACAAAGAAATTAAGGATTATAGGTAGAATAGGTGAGTTGAGGCTCGTTTAAGCTCATCCAAGGCGAACTATAAACGCTAGAAGCAGCAATCGGTGGAGCGATGCTATGGTTCCAACTCTCCACTAAAAAAGCTTCTAACTGCTCGTCAGAAATTTGTCCCAGTTGTGGATGAGGATGAGACCAACGATAGGAAGCAAAAATCAGCACAGATAAGGCAGTAATACCAGTTATCCACCCCAATAAAGGCGGCAATTTTGGGAAATTTACTGGCTTTTCTTCCCTAATCATTTGCATTAACTGTTTTTCTTCATCTATCGGTCGAGGTGGCAGCGATGGACGATAGCGACGCAGAAAATTAACCACTTTGTCATCTTCTGGGGACATTAGATAACTCCTTGTTTTTGCAAAAATTGACCCATGGTTTTACGCGCATAATGAAGACGTGATTTCACCGTACCGAGGGGAATTTCTAAGATTTCGGCGATTTCCTTTTGGGGTAAGTCCTCTAGATCGTGAAGGACAAGGACAGCGCGATGTTCTAAACTGAGAATTTCTAACCCTTGTCGGACCACTTCCTCATAATGCAGTTGCATCAAATCGGGACTATCTTGGGGACGGGATTCGCTATCAAGGGAGTTTTCCTGATCAGTGCTTTTGGCCATCCTCATTTGTCTTTTGGCTAATTGTCGCCGACCATCGATCGCCACATTCCAAGTGATCCGATAAACCCAAGTGGAAAAGTATTCAGGTGAACGCAATTTCGGCAACCCGTGCCACAGTCTTAAAAATACCTCTTGGACAAAATCCTCTAGGAATTCCCTTCCACAGAGTTGATAGAGAGTAGAGCGGATTTTTGGTTGATAAAGACGGTAAAGGTGACGAAAAGCACCCCGATCACCCCTTTGGCATTTTAAAATTAACTCTCGATCGCTCACACTCGTTTGCTTCTCGGTTATCACCTCGATCATTCCCCTCACCCCTAGCTACTTGTCCCTTTAGACTAGGGGGTGTCAAGAATGGTTC
>NZ_JADEXI010000584.1:0-2895 GCF_015207185.1 Microcystis sp. LEGE 08355
GAATGGAACCCTTATATAGAAAGGCATTTAGCGATTTTTGTCAATTGTTTTTGCTCTAGAGCGAACTAATCAATTAAGTCTCTTGCCAGATAAGGATTTAGTCGATTTATGCCCCCCTATCGAACCAGACCAAGTAACGAAGAACCTATAATCATGTCAATAGACTTATCTGAAATGGATCTATTTTATCCATCGATAAAAATCTACGTTCAGAAATGTAAAATTTTAGTGATTTATGGATTCCATGAGTTAGGCTATGTGAGTAGGCTCACTCAGTTGTATCGCAAAACTCAAGTTTGAATTGCCACTACGATTCCCGTTTTGTCCACCTTGTCAAACAGATCAAGGAAATGCACAGGTAATTGTCGCCCATCAAGGACAGCTGATCACCAGCGGTGCTTGTGCTGTGAAGCTGTAAATTTCTACTGACGGTGACATCGGTTTGGTTCTGGAGCGCAATAACAAGTTAAGCTTCGATACTTTCTGTCTTGAATGCCTTTAGTCTTTTCTAACTTATTGCCCATGAGTTCAACCACTCTTATAACTACCGCCCAGTCATCACCAAAAAAACCCGTTGATGATCAGAAGAAAGTAACTGAGAACGAGAAAATACCAGATATTACTAAAGCATCCAGTAAGATTGATCAGTTGCTAAATGAGGTTGTCGGTAACAAAAAATTAAATCTTCTCTCCCTAGAAGATTTAAGCGCGCTTTTGAATCAAGTTAATTTTTTAGGTGCAATTGGACTTAATACTCGGGGAGGAACGATACCAAACAATGGCAATAACCAAAATTCAACAAGTCCTACCTCAACTTCTACCTCAAGTCCTACCTCAAGTCCTACCTCAACTTCTACCTCACGTCTTGCCTCAAGTCCTACCTCAACTTCTACCTCAACTTCTACCTCAAGTCTTACCTCAAGTGTCTCACTACCAGATTTAGTGGGCAGTTTTGGCACGATTACTTTGCCAAGTACGGTTAACTTCGGCGCTCTGGGGAATGCACAGGTAATTGTCACCAATCAAGGACAGGCGATCGCCAGTGGTTCCAGTACTGTTAGACTCTACATTTCCACTGACGGTGAGATTGACAGTAACGATGCCTTACTCACCAGTGTTAGTACCAACTTAAACCTAAACGCCGGGCAGTCAGTCACCCTAAACTTACAGTATCAAAACAATACTTCAGTCATCGCTCCGGGGGCTTACTTTCTCATCGCTCAAGTTGATGCCAATACCCAAATTACCGAACAACTGGAAACCAATAATGTCACCAGTAAATTAGTATCGGGACTCAATACTAATGCCATCATCGACTGGAATGCGATCGCATTAAATGCGATTCAAGCCGAGGGAAAAGCAGGGCGGGGAGTTGGGCCGACAGTGGGTTCTCGCTTAATGGCCTTGGTTTCTACTGCCGTCTATGATACGGTCCAGGCCTTCAACAATTTATATCCCTCCTATGCTGTAAATGTGAACGCACCAACAAATACCTCGTTGCAGGCGGCGGTAGTTGGTGCGGCTTATCGAGTTCTCTCTACTCAATTACCTGGACAAAATAGCTTGTTATTACAGCAAGTAAGCAATTCTCTGGCGGAGATTCAGGAGAGTCCCACCGATAAAAGCAGGGGTTTTAATTTTGGCATTTTAGTAGCCAATCAGAGCCTCAATTTACGCGCTAATGATGGTTCCAGCAACAATACGCCTTTCACTGCGCCGTCGGGAAACTATGTCTGGACACCAGAAACCTTAGGACCCACTGCTGGGGTAGCACTCGGTGCCAACTGGGGTGGGGTAACTCCTTGGACAATTGGCAACATTGACCAGTTTGTCTCGCAAAAACAACTTGATGTGATTCTTAATGGCCGTCCTAACACAAATCCTACATTGTATGCCCAAGAAATTGAAGAAGTCCGGCTCTATGGTGGATTGCAAAACACTGCTCTCACGACCACTTTACGCAATGCAGACCAGGCAGAAATGGCTGTTTTCTGGGCCTATGACCGGACTGATACCTTCCGTCCCTACGGTCAATTAAACCAAATTGCTCAAGAAATCGCCGTGCGTGAGGGCAATACCTTGCAAGAAGATGCCAGCTTATTTGCCGCGTTAAATACCGCGCTGGCAGATGCGGTAATCGTCGCTTGGAAAGAGAAATACACTGAACTCCAACCTCGCCCTGATGACGTAATTGCTGGGGGATTTGCGGCTAATGACGGGATAGCTTCTACGGTGGGCGATCCCAATTGGGAATCCTTGCTGTCAACATTAATGGGGGTTAATTCGCCGCCTTTCCCGGATTATATGTCAGGGCATTCCGCCATGGGGGGAGCATTTGCTGGAGTGATGACCGAGTATTTTGGTGAAAACTATGTGTTTAGTGCTGTCTCCCAAGAACTTCCCGGTGTCGTTCGTAATTTCAATAGCTTCTATCAAGCGGGAATGGAAGATGCCCTCAGCCGTATTTATGGCGGAGTTCACGTCCGGGAAGCTTGTATTGATTCTTTTAACATGGGGTTAGCTGTTGGCGATTTTGTTGCGACAAGTGTCTTTCAGCAGCAATTCTCATTTTGAAACGATTTTGCGTTGTTTCAGCGATCTAGAGACTCGTTAAGAATTATTAACCCCTCTGGGTGCAAGGGTTTTAATGTCATGAAACCTTAAAATGAGAATTGCTGGTCTTTCAGCCGATTGTCTAAATAGGGTCTGCTGAAAAAGTTTTTCCTGGGGGCAGGGTGTGGGGTTTTACCCATTTTCAGGGAGTCAATTAAGTAGGGAGGAACAATTATTTGTAGGATGGGTTAGCGGTAGCGTAACATGGTCGGGCGTTGGGTTTCATGCTTCAACCGTTCGGCAAAAGCTCACGGCCGAAGCCCAACCTACGTTCATCTTATA
>NZ_JADEXI010000585.1:0-2882 GCF_015207185.1 Microcystis sp. LEGE 08355
GCCCTATCTTACTCGCTCTTTTGCTCTCTCTGGACTGACTGCTTGCCGCTCTTTGGTGATCACTGGCCTTGTCAGGGGGAACGAGAAGGGAGAAAATGAGAGCAGTGTTAAATTTTTATGAAGTTTGGTTCTGTGGACAAAATTCGTACTGTTTCCGATAGTAAGCGTGATTTTTATACTCGCCACACCCGCCCCATCAATTCGGTGTATCGGCGCGTGGTTGAGGAATTATTAGTCGAGATGCACCTGCTCTCCGTTAATGTAGATTTCCATTATGATCCAATTTATGCCCTTGGTGTGGTTACTTCTTTCGAGAAGTTCATGGAAGGCTATCGTCCGGGGGAGGATAAACCGAATATTTTTAATGCTTTGTGCCAAGCGGTTAACGGTAATTCCGAAGTCTATCGTCGTGATGCCGAAAATATGATCGCTATTGCCAAAGAAACTAATATTGATTCCTTGCTTTCCCAACTGCAAAACCCTGCTCTCGGTGGTAACAATCAGTTGTCTGATAGTCTAGTTTCGGTGATTAATGCGCCTAAGTTTAAGTATAGTCGCCTGTTTGCCATCGGTCTCTATACCATTTTAGCGGAAGCACAACCGGACATGATCAAGGAAAAAGAAAAACGCGAACCAATTTTGCAAAAGTTCTCAGAAATTCTGCATCTCTCCAGCGAGAAACTGCAAAAAGACCTCGATGTTTATCGCAGTAATCTTGATAAAATGGATCAGCTGCTCAAGGTTATCGAAGATGCCCTAGAAGCAGAAAAGAAAAAACGTCAACAAAAAGAACAGGAAAAACAAACCACCCCGCAATAAAGGCTCTCAACCGGAAATTACCGCGTGCAGACAAGGGAATGGGGAACAGAAAAAGGATTAAATCGGCTCTCTTTCTTTACTGTTCCTTCTGACCTCGTTCTACAATTAGGATTGGCAACCCTTAATATTTATCTCCCGTGACTAACTCCTCCATCACCGCACCCGTAACCGATATTTTGGCAAAAGCGCGGTCAGGGGCGAATTTATCGGCAAAAGAAGCGATTATCTTGCTAGAAACTACCGATAACCGTTTAATTGCCCGGATTCGGGAAACGGCCGACTTTTTGCGTCGTCAACAGGCAGGAGATACCGTCACCTACGTTATCAATCGCAATATTAATTTTAGTAATATTTGTGAGCAGCATTGCAGTTTTTGTGCATTCAGACGCGATGAAAATGAAGAGGGGGCTTTCTGGCTTAATTTAGAGGAAATTATCGCTAAAGCGGCCGATGCTGTCCGTCGTGGGGCCACAGAAATTTGTATGCAGGGAGGATTAAACCCAAAAGCCAAGATTAAGGGCAATTCCTTAGACTATTACCTCGAAATTGTTAAAAACCTGAAACAAGCCTTTCCTAACCTTCATTTACACGCTTTTTCGCCCCAAGAAGTCCAATTTATTGCTAGAGAAGACGGTTTAAGTTACGAAAAAGTTATCGCTTCCCTGCAAGAAGCAGGAGTCAATTCTCTCCCGGGGACGGCTGCCGAGGTGTTAGTCGATGAGGTAAGACGGGTAATTTGTCCAGAAAAAATCGATGCTGCCACTTGGTTAGAAATAGTCGGTATTGCTCATCGCTTGGGGTTACATACCACCAGTACCATGCTCTGCGGTCATATTGAAACCCCTAGCCAACAGGTGCAGCACCTTGAAAAAATTAGAAAACAGCAAGAAATCGCCCTAGAAAATAATTATCGGGCTAAAATCACCGAATTTATTTTATTGCCTTTTGTGGGACAATCAGCCCCCAAACCCCTGAGAAATCGAGTCGGACGAGATCAACCAATTTTAGCCGATACATTAAAGTTAACGGCAGTGGCGCGGATTTATTTGGGCAATAGCATTAAAAATCATCAACCCAGTTGGGTAAAATTGGGCTTACAGGGGGCGACAGAAGCTTTAAACTGGGGTTGCAACGATCTCGGTGGCACTCTCATGGAAGAACATATTACCACTATGGCCGGGGCCCTGGGCGGTACTTGTTTGACCGTCGAGGAATTAGCAACGGCGATTAAATCCCTCGATCGCCCGGCCCGTCAACGGGATACAATCTATTAGTTCTCATGACTCGACGCTGCAGAGCGGGGGAAAAATAGGGAGGAAGGCGGAATACTGAAGACACGGGAAGTTTTTCACTGAGGGTTTGATGATCACTATAGCCTGTTCTCAGGCAGACAGATCATTTTTCTTGGTAAAAATCCTCGTGGCAAAAGAGCGCAGTGCTAGGGTGGGCTAAAATTGCGATCGAGAATCAGCTAAAGTTCAGGTTGGCGAGCTTAGGTGTTAAGATGGTTTGCCATCAAACTCAACTTTTTTTAGTAATAAATAGCTCAACGATATTCTGTAAACTTATATATAGAAACCTCAAGAAATATATTAATTTGCCGTCTTTAGGGCAGCAAGCTCTGATAGACGATCTAGAGTAGTAAGTATAAATACCGCACCTAATTTTACCTAGTCGCGCCAGCTATCTAACTCATCTATATCATTTCCGAACAGAGTTAAAACGTCCTTTGTCTCGGTTGAGTCTTGCGGGACTTTTGCAAGATGATCTTACTTATTTAACTTTGCAATAAAAGGGGATTGCTCCTTAGAAATTTCTCTCGTCCAGATATTGGGGAGGTTGCCACCAGAAAAAGTCTTGGCAGTGGTGGAGAGAAGATATGTGATCGCTATCTTGTTGAAGTGAAGTCTAGTGACTTTACCTGTTTCTCTTGCAACAATCAACATAAAAAAAATACGTTCTGAGAGGCAAAAAAATGACTACTCAACTACAACAAAAAGCCGAACTTGAAATCGTCACCTTGAACCCTGTTTACGGAGTTAACTATAATAAGGGTTACATCG
>NZ_JADEXI010000586.1:0-2881 GCF_015207185.1 Microcystis sp. LEGE 08355
GATCAAATTCTGGGGGAACCTTGCGGGTATCGGTAATCAACCAATCCAAGGCTGCCGCTTCAACATCGATCGTCGCGCCGGTTTTATCAACACAATAGCGCCCAAAGACCAACTTATCCACCAAACGGGCCCCTGAACCGAGGCGAGAATATTCAAAAATAACGCTATTATCCACCGTCGCGCCGCCACAAATCCAACAATTTGGGCCAATCATACTCGGACCGACAATTTTCGCCCCGTCTTCAATGCGCGTCATTGCCCCGATATACACAGGTCCGGTGATATCGACTCGATCCCAGTTTACCCCCACATTTAAGCCCGTGTAGATGCCAGGTTTAACTTCGATGCCGGGGATAGCAACATTTTTAATTGTCCGGGATAACACCCCGCGAATTGCCTGCCAGTAGTCGGGGACTTTACCGATATCCACCCATTCAAAATCCATGTTTAAAGCGTAGAAAGGCGCACCTTTAGCGACTAATTGGGGGAATAACTCGCCCCCGATGTCGTATTTACTATTAGGGGGAATAAAATCAATGATTTCTGGTTCAAAAATATAGATACCCGTGTTAATGCAGGTACTTAAAGCTTCATCGATGGCGGGTTTTTCTTGGAAACTGAGAATCCTTCCCTCCTCGTCGCTAACCACCACCCCATAGCTGGATACTTCCTCTCTGGGGACGGTTTTGGTGACAATAGTGGCGATCGCTCCCTTGTCTCGATGCCATTTAACGGCTGCGGTTAGATCGAGATCAATCAGTGCATCACCACAGAGAACCACAAAAGTATCGTCAAAAAAGGGATTAAAATCTTGAATTCGTCGTAACCCGCCCGCCGATCCTAGTGCATCACCGATTAACTCGCCCTCTTCGATTCTACCTTCAAAAGAATAACCGATATGCACCCCAAAACGCTGACCATCGCGGAAATAACTCTCAATTTCTTCGGCTAAATGACTGACATTCACCATGATCTGATCAAAGCCATGCTGTCGCAACAGTTCCAACAAAAACTCCATCACCGGCTTTTGTAAAATCGGGATCAGGGGTTTGGGAATCGTATGGGTAATCGGACGGACACGAGTTCCTTTGCCAGCTGCCAAAATCATGGCTTTCATCGATGTTTATTTCCTTTTGTGATCGAGGTTTATAGTTAAATCATGCCTAGTGTATCATTACCGGCTCGGAATCAGTGGTTATCTCTTGGGGGTACCTCGAAAAATAGATTTACTTTAGCATTGCACCGCCTGAAACCCTGATGAAAGCTTGGTTTATTCTCAATTAGTGCGGAGATTTTCTCAATAAGTCCAATTGATCGAAGTCCCCCTTGAGTAATTGATAACGGAAAAAAAGTCAGAGATTTAACCCAGATTACACTGATGGACAAAATTAACAAATCAACTTTGCTGTAACTCATACTACTCAGTCCTCTAGGCTAAGATGATCAAAAAAACGCAAGTTTTTAAATTGATGGGCAAAAAAAGTTTAATTTTAGGCAATAACCAAGGCGTTATGTCTAGGGCACCTCGAAAAATCGAATTTTGAGGGACGGAGCGCCTTGTTAATTATTTAAAATTATTCCCTCTTCATCAATGTAGATCAAGGAGATTTCCTCGACCAACACTTTGTTAACAAAATCTTTTATTCGAGGTGTCCTTGAGCATTAGATCAACCTAGACTCCTTGCCTAATTTCCCCAACAATCCGGTTAACCCCAAGAAGTCTAGGCGAAAAATGGTGAGCAAAAATTTGACTACTTGAGATATTGACACTCCCGTCGCGCTAAAAGCGAGGGATTCTTGGTTCACTGACTCAAGTTGTCTTAGCAGGTATTTCTACCAACCAAAATAGAGCTTAAATCTCCCCAAGCGTTTAGGTCTGACGACCAGCTTCCGATATGCCCTATCGTAGCTTTTTTGAGTATATTCAAGGCCGCCATTTTGTCTCTATCTTCCACATATCCGCAGGAACAAACATGAGTTCTAACTGATAGAGACTTTTGGATTAACCGACCACAATTAAAGCATTCTTGGCTAGTATAGGCGGGATTAATAGCAATAGTTAGCCTGCCGTATTTAATGCCAAAATACTCAATCCATTTTCTCAATTGTGACCAACCAGCATCATTGATACTCTTAGCTAGTTTTCGATTACGCACAAGGTTCTTGACTTTTAAATCCTCGTAGGCTATCAAGTCGTTTGACTGAATTAAACGGAGTGCCAATTTTTTAGCAAACTCTTCTCGTTGCCTACTTACTTTTAAATGTCCCTTGGCGTATTTTTGACTAGCTTTTTTGTAGTTATTAGACTGCTTTTGTCCTCTCTTAAACTTTTTCGACTTTCTTCTATTCAGTTTATTAAGACGCTTCTCGGCTTTTCGATAATACTTAGGAGGCTCTACTGTATTCCCGTTACTGTCAGCATAAAGATATTTTAACCCCAGATCTAATCCTACGCAATGACCCGTCGATTCTGATTGTGGGGTTATATCTCTAGCATCGAGTTTTAGCATTAACTGGCAATAATATCCATCAGCCCTTTTAACTATTCTTATCCGTTGAATTTGCCATTCTTGAAAATCAAACAAGTCTCGACTACCAATTAGTTTTAACTCCCCAATGTTTTTTCCATCAGTGAAAGTTATTCTCTTGGAATTTCGATTAAGTTTCCAACCTGACTTTTTAAACTCAACAGAATGAGTACGTTTAGAGTATTTAGGATATCCTTTCTTACCAGCAATTTTGTTCTTACAGTTATTATAGAACCTAAGAATAGCAGTCCAAGTCCGTTCGCAAGCCTGTTGACAAGCTGTAGAGTTAAGGTCTTGAACAAAAGGGTATTCACTTCTTAATTGAGTGACATATTTATATACATCCTTTTGTC
>NZ_JADEXI010000587.1:0-2879 GCF_015207185.1 Microcystis sp. LEGE 08355
TCCTTCCCGTTTAGTTGCTTCCTTCCATTCCTGATAGGTTTGAGATAAAGTCATAAACACCTCTCTATCCTCAGTTTCTAGGATGTTATTTATTTCCATACTAACCCGCCAACTAATCAATAATTCCAGGATATTTTCCCGGAAAGCATTACCTTGAGGTAATTCTAACAATTCTCCCACCGCTTGGTTTTGAGTTTTTCCCCGTCCTAATAATCTTAACCAGAGAGTCTCAGCCGTCACAGGCAATTGATTAATAGCGATAATTGCCGTGCGATAAAGCGAGGGAAGAAAATAGACTCCTTCTGGCCAATCTGGCTCTAATTTTGCCCCAAATCCTCCTAAAACAGTGATACCAGCCGAAGGGGATAAAATCCACAAACGAGGGGCATTGTTTTCATTGTAGCTCTGATTTTCTCGTTTAGCTTGTCTTTGCAGTTCGGCTAAAATCGCCAAAAGTTTCGCTAAACAATTACGAATCTCGCTACGATTGGGAGGATTGCGATAGGGTTCAATTAAGACAGTATTAAGGACAATTCTGCCTAATAATCCCAGATAATCGGGGTTTGGTTCGGGATTGGGGGAAAAAAATAAATCTATCTGTCGGGTTTCGTCGCTGACTTCTTTGCTGATTTCGACGGTTCCCAGGGGAGAAAGTAATTGTTCAAGGTAATTTTTGGCAAATTGGTCATGGGGTTTCATGGACTGAGCAGTTAATCGATAATTCTCAATTGTATAGTTATTAAAAAAGTGGGTTTAAATAACCCACTTCTCAAATGATGATTAGTAGTTTTTGGAATCTGAATTTTCAAATTGTGCCAGAAACTATGAGCAGCCATGGCAATTATTCTCCTTGTCAATAGTGAGCAATTGCAAGATTATACTACCTCTTCGAGAAAATCATAAATTTTGTCTAATTGTTCCAAGGTCACTAAACCGTACTGCCAGAGAATCATCGGTAAATGAATTTTATCAGATTGGATCGATCGCTCGGCCATAGCGATCGATTCTTGGGGAAGGGACAATTCCTCTTGTAGAAATCGTCGGAATTGGGAATAGGCAATCGTGGACATAGGGGGACTTTTTCCTCAATAGTATATCTCGTAATTTCAATAAAACACCACCTGATCGGTTTCAATGACAGTTAGTCCTGCGACCGTTTTTCTGTATCTAAGCTATCTCGATGATAGAGAGTGCTTTTCTAAAAATCGCTGGCTCTCTTACAAATAGTCCCGTTAGATCCAGTAGAATTTTGTCTCTGTTTAATCTATAGCAAGGGTAAAGATTATTCAATCTATAACTTGATAGACTATAAAAATCTTGATCTATATGGTTATATCTTAAACAGCATAAATGCGTAATAGCTTCTAAAAGCCATACTTAATATTTCCAGACAAGGGACACCTTCTATAAGAAAGTTAACCCCATTTTCAAAAATCAAGGTCTTGAGATAAACTCAATCTTAATTTTATCTCCTTCTTTCACTCCTAATTCTTTCGCTCGACCCCCAGCTAGTTCGATCACTTGATTAACCATGGTGTTTGGCCCATAGACAGGACAAGGATCCACAGCACAAGGGGGAACATTGAGCAAAACTGCTTTTACTATACCATCTTTTAGAAAAATCATGTCTAGAGGAATCGAGACATTTTTCATCCAAAACCCGGCCACCAGAGGTTGTGCAAAGGGAAATAGCATACCGCGATTTTTCTGCAAAGACGAGCGATACATTAAACCCTTGGCCTGTTGTTCGCTGGTTTGAGCAACTTCTAACTCAATCATCTCACCATTAATATCTGCTTTGGCCGTGATCGGTAATATTTGCCCTTGATTCTCAGTCGTAATCTGAGCCATCGAACTATTATTACCATTGAGATTAGTCGATTGACAACTCAGCAGCAACAAACCTAAAAATAATGTTAACTTGATCTTGAGCATAAATGATTTTTTACCAGTCATCACCAATAGTTATCAATACTTAATTTTCCTAGGATAAGTGGAGAATTAAGTAGATAAGACATTAACACAAAGTGGCGACAAAAAATATAAAGATAGTATTAAAAATATCTAGCATGGGGGTGAGCATCCTTCCTTGAGGATTGTTAGAACGTATATACTAGGAAAGTTCTCAAATTTATTTGCCGATTTTCCCCCTCAATTTTGCCCTAGTCCGGCAGCAGTCGATCGCCTTCGTGGGTTAAAATACCACTTATCTATATGATCGATTATTGTAGGCTCAGGAGCAATCACCATGACCGCGGAAAGTATGTTATTTAATGGGCCGATCGTGGCGATCGTTCTCGTCCTCGTCGGATTAGCTTGGGGTTTTCTCCTCCTCAAAATCCAAGGTGGAGAAGCGGAATAGCTTGTTTTTCGGTTCATGGTTACTTTATTAGTAATCATGAACTACTTTTTTCCCTTCAAAAGTAATTAAGAAAAAATCAATAACTAAAATTTTCTACCCACACCTATGACCACTCCCACGATCGAGTTTTTTGTCGGTTTATCAGAAGAATTAAGCGGTGTTAGTCTCCGCAAAAATAAAAGTACTGGGATTCGCAATGTCCTGATGACTTTTAAAACCCTGAAAGCGATCGAACGTTTCCAAAGTTTCACCACCCGTACCTACGGTGATCTCCGTCTCACCGATGAGGAAGGAGTGATTACAGTTATTCCCAACTCGACTAAGTTTATTTTTGGAGGAGATGAAGGGGATGAAATTCAACGGGTAGAATGTGGTTTTGAAATCACCGATGAACACTGGGAGCGTTTTATGCGCTTTATGAATCGTTACGCGGCAGCTAACGGGATGGGTTATCAGGATAAGTGAGAAGTGGGGTGATGGGGTGTAGGGTGTAGGGTGTAGGGTGTGGGGTGTGGGG
>NZ_JADEXI010000588.1:0-2877 GCF_015207185.1 Microcystis sp. LEGE 08355
CCAGTAACCAGTAATCAGTAAACAGTGACCATTTCTTTCCCCGCTGGTCTCTGCATTTCTTTTTAACAAAACTTAACAATTATGGGCGAAATTTTGCTGGCTTTTGTCGGGAGATTTTGAGATAATATTTTTAAAAGATTTTATTCATAATGGGAATATTTGAACTTGTAAAAATTGGCACGGATTCCCATTATGAGAAAAGCATAGCACAAGCCGCCGCCAAAGTCAAGTCCTTTCTTATTACTTATGGGTGCGAATTTCCAGGAGTCAAAAAGGGACTTAGTGGGGGTGCTAGGTGTTGGGGAGATTTTTCAGTGATCAGCTTTAATACTGCTCACTTAATATATACTGCTCACTTAAAACTCACATCTGACTCCTGACTGCTGATAACTGATTATGGATACACCGCGACTACATCCGGACACGATCGAAGAAGTTAAACAAAGAATTGATATTGTGGATTTAATTTCCGAGAGAGTCGTCCTCAAAAAAAGGGGACGGGAATACGTTGGTTTATGTCCTTTTCACGAGGAAAAATCCCCCAGTTTTACGGTTAGTCCTGCCAAACAAATGTATTACTGTTTTGGCTGTGGTGCGGGGGGAAACGGGATTAAATTTCTTATGGAAGTGGGAAAACAATCTTTTAGTGAAGTGGTTTTCGATCTTGCTAGAAGGTATCAAATCCCGATTAAAACTCTGGCAGTAGAACAGCGTCAGGAATTAGAACAGAAATTATCCCTCAAGGAACAATTATACGAAATAATGGCCGTGGCGGTGAGTTTTTATCAACACGCCCTTAGTCAACCTCAAGGGGAAAAAGCGTTAGATTATCTTAAGGTAGAACGACAACTAACCGCAGAAACTATCGCTAATTTTCAACTGGGATATTCTCCGGAAGGTTGGGAAACTCTCTATCGTTATTTAGTGGAACAAAAGCGCTATCCTGTGGCTTTAGTGGAACAAGCGGGATTAATTAAAGCGCGTCAAAATGGTAGTGGTTATTACGATCAATTTCGAGATCGTTTAATGATTCCTATTTTTGATAGTCAAGGACGAGCGATCGCTTTTGGTAGTCGCACTTTAGGTAATGAGCAGCCAAAGTATCTAAATTCTCCCGATACTCCTCTATTTGAAAAGGGAAAAACTCTCTTTGCTCTCGATCGAGCTAAACAGGCAATTATTCAGCAAGATTTAGCGATAGTTGTCGAGGGTTATTTTGACGCAATCGCTCTCCATGCTGCTGGTATCACTAATGTGGTTGCCTGTTTAGGAACAGCTTTAAGTCAAGAGCAAATTAAATTACTTTTGCGCTACAGTGAAAATAAACAAATAATCTTTAATTTTGATGCTGATCAAGCCGGAATTAAAGCGACACAAAGGGCGATCGAGGAAATTAACTCCCTAGTTTATTCAGGACAAGTTAACCTAAAAATCCTTAATCTTCCCGATGGTAAAGATGCCGATGAATTTCTTAAATCTCGTGCTGACGGGGTGAATAGTTATCGAGAATTAATCGAAAAATCTCCTTTTTGGATTGATTGGCAAATCTCGCAAATGTTGGTTAATAAAGATTTAAAACAGGGACTACATTTTCAACAAGTAGCCAATAGTATGGTGAGGTTACTGCAAAAGTTAATCGATAGCAATCAACGCACTTTTTATCTAGATTATTGTGCTGAAATTTTGGCTCAAAAAGATGCCACTCGTTTGCCTTATATTTTAAAAAATCTCTCAAAGCAGGTTAATAAACCTCAGGGAAAATCTCTGGCAATCAAGAGGAAAAATATTTTAGATAAATCCGAAAAAAATAGCTCGGAAAAAGCCGAATGGTTATTATTATTAATCTATCTCCATTATCCTGAATATCGGGAAATAATTTTAGAATCTTTGGATGAAAAAGATTTAATTTTTAATCTCCCTGATTATCGTTGGTTATGGCAAGTAATTCTAGAGTTAGAAACCCAAATTACTAAACCAAGAGATTTGATGTCAGCTTTACAGAATCATTTATTGATGATCACCACAGACAAAAACCGTGATTTTAATTCTTTATTTCACTTAAATGAACATACCAGTCAGGAAATTTTGCAGCCAGAAGAACAAATTAAAGATGCTATTATAGCTATGGAAAAAATTAGTTTAATGGAATATCGTCGCTACTGTCAAGAACAATTAATTAATTCTGGCGACAGCAATCAAAGGGAATTTTATCAGCAGGAATTTTATCAAACTGTTAATAAATTAATCGAAATTGATCCTCTCTACCAACAAGCTTAATTCTCTAATTGATTAGAAACTAGACAGTTGTTCGGCAATAATAGATACTAACTTATCCACTGCTCCTGCTTGTCCGCGCACTGCCCGCAATTTTTGCCGGATAGCCTCTAATTGTTGGGGATTTTCTAACCAAGAACTAGCCATATTTGCCACTTCTTCTGGTTGTAATTCCCCCAATAATTCCGGAACAATTTCGGCGCCAGCCCAAATATTTGGCCAAGCATATAAACGCTTTTTCCGCAACATATAGAGATTAATTATCTTAGCAAATAAAGAGCCAACCCCCGGCAGTTGGGCTAATAAACCGGGTAAACCGTCCCAAGTTCTCATCGCGTCTAGTTGCTGAGTCGGTAGTAAAATAATCATCGGGATTGCCAGTGCCCCTAATTCGGCAGTATTAGCACCCACCGTCGTTAAAGCTAAATGACAGCGAGAAAGCTGGTTATGGGCGGGAAAATCGGTAATTAGGTCAACTTTTACCCCCTTAGCTGTTTCTAGATAGGGTTTTTCTCCGTTTTTTAATTGGGCAGCACTCCAACCGGTTTTAGTAATCATCGGATTATAGCTAGGAGCGGCAAAGTTCGCCAAATAAGCTAATTT
>NZ_JADEXI010000013.1:0-23519 GCF_015207185.1 Microcystis sp. LEGE 08355
TAGGTATAGCAGCTTCTTAAAAGTTGCCTAAAGATTAATCAAGTCAAGGAGAATTTATTCTCAATTTTTATAATTGAGATAGTTTGTGCCGCTTAAATAAAGAGGTTTTGATAACCAAATTAAAGCATATCTAAAGAGTTTTGAGTTAAAAGTTAAACTTCAAGTTTTCATTCAGGACAAATGTACTGGTTAACTAATTTTTTGGGGAAAATTAGTTAACCCATGATTATAACATATAATTAATTTGCAAGAGTTCTATAATCGATATTGAACAGGTTGATAGATTTTCATCGGGTTTCTCTAATTTTGTGATCCTCTCAAATAGTCAGACCGCAATTTCCTCATTATCGCTCTATCTTTATTCCGGTTTAAACCATTCGTAACAAACTAATTGAATATCTTCTTCTCTGATAATTTTGAGGGGACTTTCTTCTTTTTTTTCCTCGATCTCATTATACAAGTCATTATCGACAAAATACTCATCTAGTTCGGCTATTAACGTGTTTAAGTCTTGTTTTTGAACGTATTTATCCCAAATTGTCTTAATGTCTCGTTCGTAGATTTTTAGATTTACCGTGTTAATTACTTGCAAGATTTGTACTTTAGTTTTCTGATCTTCAGGCTGATTTTCCAGTAAATTTGACTGAATTAGGGCATGATGAATCTTTTGTATCAGTTTACTCAAGCTAGGTTTGAGTTTGTTGCTGGTATGCTGTCTTCTCAAGGATTCGAGCAGGTTATTGGTTGCCGTGGTCAGGATGCGGAAAATAGCAGTGTCGAACTGGACGGGTGGTAAGTCCTCTGGTGGGGGAAAGTCAGATTCTTTGCACTTAATCCAGTTAAAGATTTTACGCTTGTCTGTCACCAGTAAAGACGGTTCGGTGGAGATATGTCCTCGCAGGCTAGGATAAAACTGCCAGAAATGTCTATCCCCTGCTTTAAAAGCGAGGAATAGTCCCCCCTCGCTAAAGGTGTGGTCAGGAATCTTGAAGGTGCGGGTGCTATGAATACCTAGGGGAATTTCTTCTACAGCTTCCCTTGTCTTCTGTTGGATAAACTCTAGCAGTGGCAATCTCATCTCATCGAGGGAGACTAGATCGGCGGTTTGTTCGAGTTCTTCAAGTATGGCGGCTTTCTCAGCCTCTGTGTCTGCCTGTTTGAGACGATAGAGTTCTTCTAGCGATCGCTCTTGAATGGTTTCTCCCAAGACACTAGCATCTAAACCCACTTCTCGATCGATAGTGGCGATCCGATCCTGCAATCGTCGCACTAGATTGAGTAAAGCTTCTAATCCCTCTTCTGGAAAACAGTTGTAGATGTAGAGGGTGTCATAGTCTGTCCCTAATCTATCAATGCGTCCCGCCCTTTGGATCATTCTAACTGGATTCCAATGCAGGTCATAGTTAACTAAAACCCCCGCATCCTGTAGGTTCTGACCTTCCGATAGAACATCGGTACAGATGAGGATATCGATGGGGTTTTGCTTGAGGGTTTCTAATTCATTATCCTCTTGAGTGTTAGCTTTAGGAGAAAACCGTTTGACCTTTTCCTCTCGCTGTTTGCCCGGTGTGTCCCCAGTGATTAACTCGATTGCTGGATTTCCCATGTCTTTCAACCAGTCTTCATCTTTGAGCAGTTCGCTGTGTAAATAATCTGCCGTATCTTTAAAGTAACTAAAGACTAAAATTCTTTGAGATTTTAGTTTAGTTTTGAGTAATTCTTTAAAAGCCGCTAACTTGCGGTCATGATCTTGATTTTGTACAACTGATTGCTGTATTTTGTCAAGAATGGTTAAGATACCGTTGAGAATAGCTAAGTCCGATTCAATATACGCTCGCAGGTTATCTATTTGATAATCCTTGTGGTCAATTTCTTCTAGTTGACTAATGATAGAACTCATAGATTTTTCAGCATCTTCTTCTTCCATCCCTGCTGCTAAGATTAACTTGCGGAAGTTCTTTGATGAGAGCAGTTTTCCCTGTTGGGTGAGGATTTCGTAGAATTTACTCTGAAAGTCTCTTTGGTTACGAACACTATTTTTAAAGGCAATTAAGGAGCTTTCTAATCGTTTTAAATAGAGAGCTTTTTGTAGGGCGACTAAGGCATCATTACGTTTGACTTCATCTTCATCCTGCTTTTGTTTTTTGCGCTTAAAAGCTTTGATGTTGTAAGGTGCTAAATGAAGCTGGTCGATTCGATCAGCGATGCCAGCATATAACCCAGTAAAGCTACCCTCAAAGTTATAGGTAAACTGTTCTAGCTCTCGCTTGGGAAAGTGAATAAGCTGATTGTTAATCCTGATTTCTTCCCCCGCCTGTTGTCTTCTAATAACGTCCTGACGGCTGCGGCGTACCATTGTTTGAAACAGCAACTCGGTAATCTCTACCCCACCTTTAGCTAAGGCTTTAAAATAAGTTTTTAAATTAGAAATACCGTCCTCTCGATAATAAGTATCATTGCCTCTAGTTAGTAGAGAAATTTGATGATAGAGGTCAAATATGCTATTATTAATCGGTGTGGCAGTAAGTAATAAAACTCGTTTATTGCGCTTACCACTGCTGACCATTTTTAGCAGATTTCGATAGCGATTAGTGGCACTATTACGGAAGTTATGACCCTCATCCACCACCACTAAATCATATTGGCTGAAACGGCGAAGATCAAAGTTTTGACGGCTGATCTCCTCATGGGACAAGACATCAGCTTTAATGCCAAATTCATCTAGTTTCTTAATCCAGACTAAATCTCTCAGTTGGGCGGGACAGACTACCAAAGCGCGGGGGACGTAACCAGGACGGCGCAATTTAATCAGGTAATAGTCTAATACTCTCAAGCCAATGTAAGTCTTACCCAAACCCACAGCATCAGCGACGATGCAGCCTCGATGTTTCTCCATCAGTTTGACGGCTCTCTCGAAACCTTCCTGTTGGAAACTAGCTAGTTCTAGGGTGGTGCGCTCCGTTTCCCCCACCATCGCCTCATCCTTAAAAAGTTCGTACAGTGCTTTAAGGAAAACTTGATAGGGTGTATAGGCTTTACTGCCAAATTTGGAAGCGTTGAGGGCATCAATTAGCTTGGTCTTGTAATCGAGGTCAACACTGGGGTCATTCCAGAACTTCTCAAACCAGTTTTGTCTAAGGTCGGATGCGATCGCTCCCACCTTGTTGATGATGTTTAACTCTGTATTGCCTTGCAGTCCGGCGGGGGTAAAGTTAGATGAGCCGACGATGCTGTAATGGTCGAAGATATAGGCTTTAGCATGAAGGAATTGAGATTTCTCCCCCAATGCTCCAAAGAGTCTGACCTTAACATGGTCTTGCTGTAGGTAAGCGATTACGCGATCGATCTGGTTTTTGTATTCTCTCTTGAAGGGTTCGCCTTCCAACTGCTCTTGGATATTCCTGCGGAAGTAGCGGATAAGGTCAATTCTGTCACTTTCTGCGGGTCTGATAGCGGGGTCGCGCCCGATGAGCAGACGGAAGCTGGTCAGGCAATTCATGGTTTCTTCGAGGCGCAGCCATGCTTCAATGCGGAAGAATCCAGTGGCGATGTCGAGGATGTGTTGGTTTTCGTCCTCAATTAGTTGTTTGAGGATGGTTTCTAGAGTGTGGGTGGAGTTGTCGATGTAATCAGGGAGGGGCATAAATTAATCACTATTATTTGAGGTAGGCTTAAGTCTTTTATTGATAGGTTTAACCTCATAACCAATAGCTTCTGAAATTAATTGACATTCTTCAGGACTAACAATTTTTCTGACATATTCAGGAAACTTTTCTGGAATATAGGTATCTTGCAACCATTGACGGAACTTACCTAATAATTCAAAAGGATAAATATTGGCTAATCGTTCCCCTCTGCTATCGGGATAATAATGTGTATATTGCTCAAAGTCAGTTTCATAGCCTTCATTTCTTAAATAATGACACCATGCTTTGCCAATTGAGATATCAATAGTTGCTTTATCATGTAGAAGTACACTTTTAGCTTCTAAATCTCTCATTAGTTTGCTTATTTCTTCAAAAATGCACCATGTTCCATTGGGAAGTTTTGTTCTTTGTTCAAATATCATTAAACGTTGATACCAAACCCGTTGATAAGGATGTAATGAAATTGGTTGTTCGGGAGCTTGACCAGTAAATAGCCATTTTTCAACCCATTCAGATACCATCATTTCAAATTCTGGTGAGAGCCACATGGCAAAAGATACGGCTAACTGAGGATGAAGCCAAACTTCTCGGCTTTTTCCTTCTCCTCTTTTCTGTATTAGATCATAGACTTCAATACCAGTCTTATCAGATAAAAGTTCTAAATATTCAATCGTTCTATCTTTTTCAAACCAAGCATTTGGATTTCTATATTTGCCTGTTTGTCTTTCATAGGCTTTGCTAAGTTTGCTGGCACTTATGTAACCATCTAGTTGTCTTTGACTGACAACTAAATCACCAACCTGATGTTCAATGTATTGCATTTTATTCTCCTTATAAAGTTATTGTGTGAAAAAATTAATAGTAATTACCTTAAATTTGATTGCCCCAGATATTCTGGTCATAAATCTTATCTAAAGATGATGCTCCAAAATATCTCTGATACTCTTGGACTGCGAATGAATCCATCATGCCAGCAAGATAATCAATCACTACTCGTTTTCTCATTGGAGCATCTTCTTGAGTATCTTTTGCAATCGCTCTTAATTCTGGCGGCAACAATAATAAGTCTTTATTAAATTTTGCATCGATATAAACTTCAAAAAGTCCTTTAATAATGCGTTCTCCTTGCTTTTCATAAAGCTGAACGTCCTTTTTTCGTAATAGTGCTTTAAATACTAACTTTTTTAAACCTTCAGCTAATTTGCTTAAAGTCTTGTATCCAAGTTGCTCTGAGCCATCCTGACATTCTACCTTGCCAATATCACACATTAGTGTGTGAACAATGTTGGATGTTAACTCTTTTCGGATAATAAAGGAATATTCTTCTGATGTATCAAGGCGTTTTGCTTGGGTTGCTATTTCTCTTGATTTGTAAGCAATGTCTCTAAACTGCTGACTGGCTGACTGGTATTTATCACTAATATCAAATTCGTGCATCATTTCTGCTAAACTGACAAAACCAAAGCTAATAGCATCTTCTAAATCATGAGCGGCATAAGCGATTTCATCAGCTAAATCCATGATTTGAGCGTCGATACTTTTTTTTATATAAGTATGCTTATCATCCATTTGGTCTTGTAAAAATTCATAGTCATCATCATATAAAAACTTTTTAGGATTTTTTGCTTTTTTGTAAAAGTATTTTGTGACCCCTAAAAGAGTTCTTAGTGTAAGATTTAGTCCAGGATAAGCATAATGTTTTTTCTCTAAATGGCGAAAAATTCTCAAGGTTTGAGCATTGCCTTCATAACCCCCAATGTCTTGAGACAATTCATTTAAAACCCTTTCACCTGCATGACCAAAAGGCGGGTTGCCTAAATCATGTGACAAGGCACAAGTTTCAGTAACAATAGGATTTTTTAATCCTAAATTTCTAGCTATCCCTCCAGCAATTTGAGCAACTTCTAAGCTATGAGTTAATCTGTTTCTATGAAAGTTGGTAGGATCTATTCCTAATAATTGCATTTTGCCCTGTAATCTGCGAAATGAGGAACAGTATAAAACTCTGGCATAATCTCGTCTGTATTCGTTTCTGTTCTTGCCACGTTGATCATTAGGCACTTCGTGTTCCCTGTCTTGAAAATTACTAAGTTTTTCCTCTAAATGTTGAGCAAACTGACATAAATCTTGGTCATACATAATCAATTACTCTTCCCTAATAATTTTCATTTCCTTATCGGTCAGCCCATATAAGTGAGCAACTTTATCGTCTATCTCTGCCTCAAGTTTTGACACATCAGCAGTTTTATTATTGTACTTTATTGTCAAGATTTTATCTACCAGTTCGATAATCGGCTTCTGCTGCTCTGGGGTGGCTTTAGGAATAGGCAGTTTTTTCCAGTCGTCAGGGTAAAGATGTATATTGCTACGGCGATTAGCTCTGAGAAAATCACGAGCAACACAAGAGTTCATTACTGCCAGTAAATATTTAACAGCAAAACTGCGGCTAATTTTCTCAAGCTCTTCGCGTTTGGGTAAATCATGACATGGGGGATTTTCATTTTTATATCTTGCAGATTTTTTGATTGAGCTATTCCGAACATTTGCTAAACTATGCCAAGGAATAAAGCCTACACTACTTTCTGTAAAATGAAGCTGTTTGTCATCATAGCAGGCTTTAGGATCAGAACCAGGACTCCTTTGAACTAAAATTTTTTCCTGAACTTCATAAAGTTCTGAAAAAGTTGGTCTGCGAAATAATGCTGGAGCGCGTTCAGAAGCCCACTCCAACCATTTGTATCTACATGGTAGCCAGCGATCAAGGTCTTTGCCTTCTACGAAGCGTTTAGAATGCAGTTGATCTTTTGTATCTGAAACTAAATCATGTAGTTTAAATAAACCTTGAGCTAATTTTTCATGGGAATTAACAACCATGCCTACACTTAGATAGCAAATATCTCCCAATGGTATTACGTTTACAGAGAATTGATTAGTCTGCTTATCTTCAGGAAAAAAAACTCGATAATCTAGATATTCTTGCTTAGTAGTTGATAAAATGTTAACTTGTCCAAATTGATTATAATGAACCAAACGCTCAGGTTTATAAGCTTTCCCGTCTGATTTTTGAAAAAAGAATATTATATTTTTAACGGCTGCATCAAAAAACTGGAGTTTACTGAGAAAATCAAGCCTTAATATTTTACTATTTTTTACATACCATGTTTGAGCTTTCTGGGCATATTTAGCATGGCAAAAACCATCAGAAACAATCATAGTTATCAAGCCATTTTTCTTAAGAAACTTGTATCCACGCTCAATAAAGGCTACATATAAATCCCATTTTTCCCACAATGTTTCGTAGTCACCACTAGCCTCAATTTCTTTGCGCGTGGCTAAATGTTTCTCTCCACAGTCAGCCCTCACATAAGGCGGATTGCCAATCACCACATCAAACCCGCCCTTAGACTCAAATACATCTCTAAAATGGAGATGATACTGGAAGAAATTAAGCGATCGCTCTCCACTTTCAACCTCAGATGCAAACTTAGCTAAATTAGTTAACTTATCGGCAATTTCCTTCCGTTCCTTTTCCTGAGTTCTAGAAACCTTACCTTTCATAGTTTTAATCTCGGTTTCTAATTCTTTCTGCTTACCTAACCAATACTGCTGCCGATCGCTCACCGCCACCCGAAACACATTGGCCTCAGCTTCAAGTATCTGTTCCCGTAGTCGATGACGTTCTTCCGTCTGGACATCAAAATATCTTTTTTCTAGCTCAAGTAAAGGAGCGATCGCAATCTGAATAGGAGTAACGGCTAACATCCCCTGCTGAGTTTTGGTGGGGTCTGGGATTAACTGTTCCCCGTGAATGGTAGAGATGAGGGAATCCCCACACATCAGCTTGTAGTCTAGGTTAGGCAAGGGTTCCACATCTTCTATGTTGGGGATGTCCACTACCAGAGACAACCACATCCTCAATTTAGCGATTTCGATCGCTTCTGGTTTAATATCGACACCGTAGAGATTATTGGCAATAATATCCCGTTTCCATTGGCTGATAGTGAGACTTCCCCTAGAAACTTTCATCCCTTCCCGTCTGGCTACGGCCTGTCTCACGTTCAGGATTACCTGCATCATACCGAGAGGGAACGCACCCGAACCTACGGCAGGGTCAAGCACTTTAATGGAAGCGATCGCCTGTTTTAGACTTTTAGTCTGTTGAGGAGTCATCAACTGATTGAACTCTGAATCGGGTAAGTCAGGGTCATAATCAATCAACTTCTGCAAAACTTCTAAGCTCATCCCCGTCTCATCAGCGAGGTAACGGGACAACACCTCAGAACACATGAACTGGACGATGCCTCTGGGGGTGTAGAACGTCCCCGATTGTCCCCGTTCGTCAGCGGCCAGCATATTCTCGAATACTTTCCCTAACATCTCCGGGTCAACCGCCACGTCTTCATCCCCCGCCACGTTCTCGGCAATGGTGAAGTTGTAACCATTAAAGAAGCCGAGAATACTATCCGTATCCCCCGGGTCAAACAGCCGATTGGGTAAGGCGATGGTTTCCGGTGTCGGCCGCCCCGCCGTGTCCCTAATTCCCGGACCATAATCTCGATCGAATAGACCGCCGTTGAGATAGGGAATCTTGCCCCATTTTGAATCGAGATTGGGACGCTGTTGGTTCAACGTCTGGAAAAATAAGGGTTCGAGGACGCTAGTGTAATATTCCGTGTCATCGGGGTCGGGTCTTAGATGTTTGTATTGGGTAGTGAGGAAACGACGATCCCCCGCTAAAAACTCTTTCTTCTGGAGAAAGTAGAGGAACATTATCCTTCCTAACAGTCGCTGAGAGAACTGGTGTAAGCGGTCTGAGTCCTCAAAATAGGGGTGGTCATTGTGCAACTTTACTGCCTGCTGAACCTGATCAAACAGTTGTTTATATCCCCTATAGAAACTCTTAGTCAGCTTCTCAACATCAAAGGCTTCACACTGTACCTTGTAGAGTTCCTGCGGTGACTTATCTCTGACAGCGATCGCTTCCAATCGATCGAGGTCGTAAGCGGTAGGATTGGCACGGTCAATTAAAAGTTTTCTGATGCTGGCCTTGAGGTTCATCTTATCGTCAAAGCTCTTGCGAGGATTGACCAACATCAATTGGTTGTAGTCTTTGGTTGCCAATAAGAGAAACTCGGTATCACGACGACCTACCTGAGAAGCGATCGCTTTCATGCGACTACTGGCAACACTGGGGGAAGACCACTCCTCCGGCTGCAATTGGAACAGCAACACCTGTAATCCCCCATTCCCCTGATCGGCAATCAGGTAGGCATCATAGACAGCTTCGGCACTTCTGGAAGTTAACTGCAAGTCCTCTAGGTTTAGAGGTTGCGCTTCGGCATCGTAACCTAACCGATGGAATAGGGACGCTACCCCATCGGGGCTAGTTAAAGTCTTTAAATCGTCTAGTCTTAGTAATCGTTCCGGCATTTCCCCAACTTCCAAAACTGATTTCGATTATTCCTCTTAAGCGATTGCCTACCCGCCCTTTGACAATGTATAGAGTAAATCCAACAAAACCATCAATTATTATCAATGCAATTGTCAAGGTTTACCACCTATCTCTAGGATGCCACGAATGGCGGTCAATACTTCACTTTCTCTCACTGGAAGTAAAGTAGTACAGAGTTATCCCCTAGTAAAGATTGGGGGGAACTATAGTTAAGAAAGGGAACTGGGAATCGGAACGATGATCGAGCGACACAGAAGGAGATTGGCTAACGGGGAGGAGCGGGTCTATACCTACGGGGTTGGAGCGGACGGTGAGCGTCAGTCTTTGTCGATCCGTTCCGTTGATGATTCCCTTTCAATCCCCTGCTATAGGCGAGCAGAAAAAGAGCGGGTGGTGGCCGCCCTACTAGCCAATGCCAGTTTGTTGGTGGTGGGGGAAGCTGGTGCGGGAAAGACCTTTTTAGCGGAGCGGGTAATTGAGGACTTGTGGGGGCAGGGGTTTCCGGTGTCCGCCCCTGCTATCGGCACGGTCAAACAGATGCTTCTGGAAATCGCCGGGGATTTGGGGGTAGATACGGAGACGCTAGAGGGCAAACCGATGACGGCACAACAGTTACAGGAAACCATCGCCGAATGGTTAGAGGGTAACGTCGCTTTTCTCGTCATGGACAATGCCCACAGATTCCCCGTTTCCCTGCGTTGTTGGCTGGAAAAACTGCATTTACAGGGACAGCCGATATTATTGTTGGCTACTTACCCCCCGGCCCGAGATATTTTTTTGAAGCTTCCCCGCATCGAATTGGAAGCTTTACCAGAAAAGGCGATCCGCGAAATTATGGAGGGGGAAGCGGTCAGTTTGGGATTGCAGGTGACACCGGGTAAACTGGCCGATTGGCAACAACGGGCGATCGGTAATCCCATGTTAGCGAAACGGGTGGTCAAGGAAGAATATTTGGGGTTAGAGGGTAATAATTATGACCATACCCAGTGGATCGACGGTACTCCCCTACTAATTGCCGTTCTCATGTGTTTTATGATTCTGCGATTCTTGGGACTCGGTTTTAATAACACCAGTCTTTATCTGATCGGCGGGATACTGACCGTGGCGGTGGGAATGGTCAGGTTGATGATTTATTCCTTACCCCGACAGTCTAACCGTTTGGGACGCTGACTTCATCCTCCCTTAGTAGTTTGGTCTGTCACATATAGTTCCGCTAAACTGAAAGAGTTGAGCTTAATCAACTGACCTATGACCATTGCGATCGACCAACCAATAGAACAAAAGCAACTCAGCTTTGACGAGTTTCTCGCTCGTTACGGTGGCGATAATCGCTACGAACTCATCGATGGAGAGGTGTTCGATTTGGAACCGACGGGTTTGCATGAGGAAGTCGCAGCTTTCTTTACCACAAAGGTCTGTGTTCAGATCGATAAAATAGATTTACCCTGGTTTGTTCTTCAACGGGGACTATTGCGTCCTTCCCACCTTAGTATGACGGCATTTCGACCTGACGTTGCGGTTGTGGATCGAGATGAACTTAGCAAAGAACTACTTTGGTCTAACCAGTCGATTCTGACGCTGGGGAGTTCGATTAAATTTGTGGCAGAAGTTGTCAGTAGCAACTGGCAAAACGATTATGCCCGCAAAGTTGAAGATTACGCCGTTTTAGGCATTCCTGAATATTGGATTGCTGATTATGCGGGATTGGGCGGGACTCGACATATTGGTAAGCCCAAACAGCCCACTCTATCCATCTGTACGCTAGTGGATGGAGAATATGAAATTCAGCAGTTTCGAGGTAATCAGACCATAACTTCCACCGTCTTCCCAGGGCTGAAATTAACGGCTGAACAAGTGTTAAGGGCTGGTGGATAAAAAGCCAGAGATTTATCGAAAAATTGGGTTTAAAGCCTGCCCCTTTTAGGACGGCTTTGTGTTAAGTAAGCGGAAAATTAGATGTGTAGTTGTGATACGCGAACTTACCGTTGGACAAAAGCTAGTGTCACCAACCTATTTCGGGTTGCTAAACCGTAAATAGGGGAATTAAGCTTTTTTTAGGCGGCCGCAGAAGTATCAACATAATTTATAGACTCCGTGGACACGCCCTTATTGTCCCGTTCTAACCACCGACTAAAAATCTCGTTGCGTCCGTCAAGGTTTAGCCCTGCCAAACTGTAAACCCGACGGCGATCGAGTCTTGACCCTAACCGACCACAGCAGGAAAGTTTAAGCCCGAACTTCCCTAGCACTCGTTGTAAGAATCTGATAGGAGTATCCTTTTCGCCTATGCTTATCCCCAAGCAGGTTCTAATATCCTTTTTGTAGGGGATAACTAAGGTTTCGTACCATTCTTGTAAGTCTTCATTGGCGAACGTTCGATCGGCATCTAAAAACTCTGGAATTCTGATAATTTCTAAAACTAACAAGGCAGGGATTAAGCTTTTAGTGAAATCGGGAAGAAAAACACGACCGTCCGAGTTCTTTCCTAATTTCTCCATTCTTTTCTGTTCTTTGTGCTTTATAAAGGGTTTTCCAACGGTTAGGTAATAATGAAGGCTTAATTCGCTAAACCATCCTTCTGAGTCCCTTTTGATGTGGGTAGTGGTAATGTTTTCCGTAAGGTATCGCCGGCATAATTGCCCTTTTCTTAGCTGATAGCGCTGATCAGCAGTGCGATCGCTTAGATTACTCAATTTTTCCAGTTCATCATCGCTAGGGTTAGGGGCGGCGGCGATCATTTCTCGTTCCGTTTCGAGGGCTTCCTCTCTTGTTAGGGTCATCATTAAAGATACTTCATCCGTTATCGTGGGGTCGTCATCGGGATTGTCGCTGGCGGGGAATTGATAGCCTTCGCCGAGTAGTCGTTCTACAATGGCATCCCTATATCGCCATGCTTCGCTATTACAGGTTATCGCATAATCGACCCAGGTTGCGATGAGAATGGCATTTTCCCCCTCAAACAAGGAAATATGATCAAGGTCGCTTAATTCCTTGAAAATAACGGTCGCTTTTCGTTTTTCACCTCTTAACAAGTCCCTAGCGTTAGAACTGCCGTTCCCAGTGAAATTCGCATGAGTTTTGGGAGCGAATAAATGTCTCGGAACGTCGGAACGAACCCGATCAATTGCCTGACAGACTCCATCGACCGACTGACTACCCGAAGAAAAACACCAAACAGAATCAAAATCGCTACGGTCGATGCTTATCCCAGTTTCTAAAATCGGGCTAACTATGGGAATGTCGATCTCTTGGAACAATTCTTTAAGGTTGTCTTCTATCCTGTAGGCTTTATGATTGGGTTCGGCTGTTGTCTCGGAGTCGATCGCTACGGGCTTTCTATCCAGACAATGTTGAGAAATGATCGTTTGTAAATTTTTACTACTGGTCTTAGATGCGGCTGTTTGAGAGCCAGTGATGATGTAGGGACGGCCTCCCTTGTGGATGTGGTCAAGCAATGCGGCCAGCATTTTGGCTTTAGACTCATAGACTGCCAGTGATCGAGGAGTTTCCCTGATATAGGTATTTTGTACTATCCAACTCTCTACTGGTATCCCTAGAAGCTTCTGAATAAAAGTGATCGATCTCTTAGTTAAATAAGCATCACATAAAATTATTTTCCCCCCACCAGCGATCGCTTCCCTGAGTAAATCCCTGAAACTCTCTATGATAGATACTCGATGCCGTCTCATTCCGTCAAGGTCGCTATTTAAAAGATAATTTAGAGACTGTTCTATCTCATCGAGAAAAATATAAGCGCCGTGCCAATTTTCAGGCTTAAATGGTGGGTTAGCTTGAGAATGCAAGCTATTAAAGCATAAAGCATAGCCTAGATAGCTTTTGGTATCGCTTTTATCAGTTCTGTAGTCGATCCCCAATCGCTGGCACAATTCCGATAACAGTTTAACCCGATGACCGATAGGCAGAACCGCTATTCCTTCCTTGCTTGCCTGATCTGCGATCGCTTTTAATACCTCGGTTTTTCCCGTACCCTTCCCGGATTTTATGCAGATAAGTTGAGCATTATCAGGGATTTTAAGGTCTTGTAGGGTTAAAAACTGTTGATTAAGAGTTACATCCGTTATATCCGATATGTCTCTCTTATTTTTACCCTCCCAAGTATCAAAAGGAATAGCGTTATCGAGTACAGCTAGGGCAAAATCCTGGCCTTTTCTGGCATGAATATCATCGATCCCTTTTCCGTTTTTTGGGTCCCAGACAGCAACATGAGGATGCCCGCCAGCCTTTTTGATAGCGATCGCCAGCTTATAAATTCCAGACTCAACCTTTTTAATGGTTGAGGGTTTCAAGTCGCGGTCAAAGGCTATGTTAACCCGTCTCCCTTTGACATAAAGCTGCAATTCAGGGAGCAAAAATAACGGTTTATCTATTCCATTCTCATCCTTATTTTTTGCCCCGCATTGGCAGCCGTATAAGCTAATCGCCGGTTGGTTAAGGGAGACGACTGACAAGGCTTTTTTCCCCCCTTCTGTCAGGGCTAGGGGTATTTCAGGATGATCGAGAAACCATTCCCAGAAAGTCTCATCCTTACCCGGCGGGGTCAGATTATGGGATTGTGCGATCGCTCTGGCAATGCGATCGGGAACAGGGGAAAAGTAGGCCTTATCACCTATTCCTTTTGGGGCCAAGTATTGGCCTGATTTTTTCCCGTTCCCTTCCCCAAAAATCTTTAATTGCCAGGCCTCACCGGTTTCTTGCCGGAATACGGCCGCTAAAAGGTTTGGTTTAGCCTGATCGGTAAACCGGGTGTAACGATACCCTAGAAGATCGGCGATCGGAGTTCCCAAAACCTCGCGGGTAACGTCATCGATTAGTATGTCCGGAATAATCTCGATCGCCGTGTCGAATACGTCGAGAGCGATCGCACTACCTTCTAAAAATTCTTGTCTGATTTCGGAGCGAGAGGCTTTAAACATGGTGGCCTCCCATCATTTCCCGATAGAGGGTTAGGGGAGTAGTCCCATGATATCCATTTGTCGAAAAAATCAAAAATAAGTTTTTTTCGGCTATAGTCCGCTCTAGTAAAGGGGTTGAGCTACAATTGCGGGGGGAAGAAAAAGGCTTGACAACGGCAGATGTGCTGCACAATAGCCCATTTTTAGTTAACATTTAATTGTATTTAATGTTTTTGGTCCCCCTGCGTCTCCAAACGTTGGGGGTTTTTACTGATCAAGAGAAAGTCCCTAAGCTATATCGATTATACCGTCAATGTTTCGGGATGAGTTGCCTATCAGCTGGCTGCCGAGAAAACACCCGTTCTAATTCTTTTCCCGAACTTGAGACCTCACCAACGCAAACCTCAAGACTTTTCACTGGTTCAACTGGTCGTACAAATGTTCTAAATTAGAAGCAAAGGGTGAGATCGCCGCTTGACAGATCGGCTTCTCAAGGCAAGGTCTTCCAGAAAAAATCTGGCAATCAGCCCACGGAAAAAAAGGTTGAGAAACTGGGTGAATTAAACAGTTAACTTTGGGTTTTAGATTCGGTCGGGTTATCAGTTATCGTAGTTGTCAGTTTACCGATTACCGATCACAGCCAAAAACCAACCTTTGCCGCTCGATAATTAATTATAATTTACAATTCTGGCTCTTCTCGACTTTGTGTGATAATTTTTGCTTATGGAATCGTGAAATGCTTACTGGGCAAGACTTTTAGGACTATTTTGCGGATATTCTATCAGTATAGACCTCGTTTCCACACAGAAACCAGAAGAGCCCAATTCTCACTTCCCAATTCAGAACTGATAAACTACTGTAATCTATAATTCATAATTTATAATTCATAAATTATAATATATGATGAGCGTCACTCATATAGCCTTTTCGGTAGCTTTGACGAGTATAACGTTGGGAACCGCCAATCCGGAGATATTGGGCATAGCGGCGCTGGCTGCCTTGTTGCCAGATGTTGACACGGGCAAAAGCTCGCTCGGACGGCTCTTGTTTCCCGTCAGCAGTTGGCTAGAAAAGAGAACGGTTCACCGGGGCATAACCCACAGTTTCTTTGCTTCTGGTGTCGTCACCCTTGCGGCTTATCCCCTGGCCCTACTGGGTTATAGTCAACTCTGGTACGGTCTGATTCTCGGTTACTTTTTCGGCTGGTTTGCCGATGTTTTTACTAAGTCGGGAGTGCAGGCGTTCTATCCTGGTCGGGGAAGGATGATCATCCCCAGAAATCCTCGTTTGAGGTTGGCCACGGGTAGTAATGCCGAGTGGTTTCTGCTGTTTATTCTTGTGGTCGTCTCGGTTCTGAGTATTTCTATCAACAGTGGTGGTGGTCTGATTCGCGGGTTCAATCAGGCGTTGGGTTTGCCGTCGGGAGCGATCGAGACGGTGAACGAGGATGCTTCCCGCTATCTGTTGCGGGTTAGGGTTCAAGGTAGAAATGCCATTACCGAACAGCCGGTGGATGCCACCTACGAGGTAATCGAACCGTTGACCGTTAGCGATCTGCTGGTCAAGGACGAAGGGGGAACGGTGTACCGACTGGGTTCGAGTCAGGAATCTCAGATCATCGCCTCCCGCATTCGGGTGGAACGGGTCGCACCAGTCCAAGTAAAGATCGAAAATATCTTCTTGGAAGATGAATATTTAGATAGGCTCGCTAATTTAACGGGAAGGGTATATTTAACGGGAACGCTGACCATTGCCGATGGTTCGGGTCTGAGTTTGCCCAGTCATGCCGACCGTTTCGATACTATTACCCTACAACCGGGTAACATCGCCTACGCCCGACTCACCGCCGCTAGTCCCCAGTATGCGATCGACAAATTGGGAGAATACAGCGTTTCAGGTCATCTCATCGCTAGGATCATAAATGTTCAATAAACAGCAGAAACCACTACCCACCGCCGTTTTACGGGCCCCCAATTCCCCATCGGACGAATCATCGCCACCGTCCGGCATCCTTCTGGGGGATAACTGTTATTGGAATCCGGGTCATCTCCCCAACGGTCACATCGTCGCCATCGGTGCATCCGGTAGTGGCAAAACCCAGACCCTCAAAGCGATTGCCTATTCTCTCCGACAGACCTATCCCGATATTCAGTTATTTATCATCGATTTCCACGGTGATCAGGAGATTATCGGTGAAACTTGTTATCCCCTGCACATGGCCAGTTCTCACGGCATCAATCCCCTGATTGTCAATCTCGATGCTGAAGGGGGTGGTCCTCATCTACAGGCGATTGCCGTTACCACCACCCTCAAACGTTCTTTGCAGTTGGGACCAAATCAGGAGGGTTTACTGTTAGAAATATTGCAATTTTGTTACAACCGGCGGGGTATCAGCCAAGAACAACCGACAAGTTGGACAAGGGAAGCGCCCAATTTTACCGATTTGCAGCAGGAGATCGAGTCGCGGGTCGAGAGCGGCTGTAAGGAATCGCAAAAACTGAAACTGAAACTGATAGCCACCTTCACCTACGGTGTCTTCTGCCGTCCCCAACCCGACTTCACCGAGAAACATATCCGCATCGACCTCTCGAAATTACCGCCGGAGATCGGGGCGATTGCCGCTGAATCCTTGGCCTGGCAATTGATGAACCAACACCGGTTAACCGGCGAAATCGAAGGGAAACTACCCCGTACCTACCTATTCATCGATGAGGCTAAAGAATTGCGGAAAAGTCGGGCCTGTGACCGCATCATCGCCGACGGTCGTAAATACGGGCTGGGTTTGGTGTTGGCATCCCAATCGGAACGACATCTCAGCGACGACGTGATCGGTAACTCCTCTACCAAGATCGTTCTGCCAGTGGACCAGTCGGAAGTGAAGCGGGTGGCCGCCAAATTCCGGTTTGCCGAGAAGAAAGTAGCCGAGTTAGTACCCTTGACCGCCCTATGTCGTTTCGGCAAACAGGCAGAAGTGACCAGTATCTTTCCCTATCACCGGAGGGTAGAAGATGGTTAGCACTCTTTCTAGGTCAAAACCCCACCAGCGACGCACTGAGACGGTTTTCGCTATCCTCGACGGCGCACCAGCCGGTACGACCTACGAAGGTCTGATCTCGTTGGTAAGGGAGAAAACAGGCCAGGGTTGTTCCCGTAAGCTGATTAGTCGCTGGAAACGGGAACGCACGGGAGAAACCGTCTCGGAAATCCAGACCGTTTTAGAAATTCCAACTGTCTTGGAAACCCCGACCGTTTTGGAAACGATCGCTTCCCAAAAAACACTCAGACAAAGTTCAGTGTTTACCCTGAGAGAAGCCGATACTTCCCCCATTGTCCCGGAACCTTTCTATTCCCCCCGTCCTGATTTCTTTCGTTACCTGACCCTTGCCTTCGCCACCATCATCACCCTAGTCGGTTGCAGTTACACCACCGCCCAAAAAACCCCCAGCACCCCCGTTACACCCGTTACCACCTCTTACCCCCCTTATCAAGGGGGGATTAAGGGGGGATCCTCTCCGAAAAAAACCCACTCCACCGTACCGAGAGAGATCAAAATCCGATTGACCCTTACCACCCCCGCAGATCTGCGGGTCAAACAAGGTTCTCGGATCGTTGCGGGTCAGATACTAAGCGATCGCATTACCGAGAGACAACGACTCCAAACCCAACGTCAACAGTTGGAACTCTCCCTAAAAAAGTTACAGATTCCCTTCCCCGAACTCACCTTACCTTCACCACCCCCAACATTAAATAAACTTCCCCCCGTTTCCTACCGGCAAGAAATCGCTCATATTACCCTGAAAACGGGAGAATTACAACAGATAGAGACTAAAATAACCCAACAAAAACAGAAAATTTCTCAATTACTAGCCCTTCCCTCTGCCCCCCTTATCAAGGGGGGATTAAGGGGGGATCCCGTTAATGTCGCTTCCCTACCCACTTTTGTTACTATCGACTCTCAACCTTTACCCCCTTATCAAGGAGGCCAGGGGGGATCCGTGGAGACAATCATCGAACACGAAAGGGCGAAACTCTCCCAAATGGAAACGGAACGGGAACAGGCAAAAATACAACTGGACATCGCCCGTGCCGCTTTATCAACCGCCAAGGAAAAGCGTCTTCAGGAAGAATACCAATTGGCTCTAGAAGAAAACCGACGGGCGATCACCCTTCAGAACCAACAACTGGAAGTGGAGAAACAGAGGGCAGTTCGCGCCGCACAACTTCAGGAACGGGAATACAACCAAGCGGTGATCAGGACGAGAATACAGGAGATCGACAATGCACTGGTTCAATTGGCTACGGTTAAGGCTCCCTACCCCGGAACGGTCAAACGGCTTAAATGGCAAGGTCAGGATGATCGCCTTCTCACTGTTGAGCTTACTGTTGATGTGGACTCCCCTACAGGCCGCTCCCCTTCCCTGTCTCGATAGCGGTAACGATTGTCTCCGTACCCTCACCGAAGCGGCGATCGAACGTTCCCCTGAATTGCAGACCCTAGACGAACGCATCGCCCTGATCGATCGCCGGTTACAGTTGGCTGGACAACGTATCGACCAAGCCAACGCCCGACAATGGACAGGTTATCTCACCACCGACCCGATCGCCATTCTGCAAAATCTGTTTGGGGGTGGTCAGGTACAACAACAGAGGATGGCCATCACCGACCTCGAAATCAGGGCGGCCGACCTAGAGGCGGCCAGGGCTGAATTGGAACGTCAACGGGCTGCCAAACGCTCCCAACTGGGAGAACAGGTCTTAACGCTGGTGATCGCCTACGAAACCGCCGGCGATCGAGAACGGGCGATATTAGCCCAACTGTCCAATCACGACCTCTTGACCAGGATTACCGAGATTGATTACCGTCTGGGCGGTTCATCCACCGAAACCTATCTAACAAGAATCGCCCAACGAGAACAGTTAGAGATTCAGTGGAACCGTTACCGTCTCGAACGGGAAACCGCTAAACGACAACTTCTATCCCTGACCGGGTTTTCCGCTCCTGAAATTACCGGGTAATGGGTTGATATTGTGAAATTGTAAATTTTTGTGGAGAAGTGCGGTCAGAACTAGAATCTTAGCTAGTCTTTTAGAAGAGTTCTGTTATTTTAACTTACTGTCAGGAATTTAGTTAAACAAGGTTTTTGGCAATAGGCTAATCTGGCTAACACGCTTTTGGGCGTGATATAGGGAAAACTTCTTGTGATCACGCCTAAATGGGGTGAGATGCCGAAGGTTGACCCATATCATTACTTTTAGGAGTGTCATACCTGGACTTCCCCCATACATAAATACTAAAAAATTAACAAAACCCTTACTGCATGGAGGTTCTAAGAAAAAATTGAAAAGAGACTACTGGGTACATTTTTCCCTTGAAAATGGCTGTACCGTTGACCGTATCTGGAGTATAGCGATTCCGTAGAGTTGGCTGTATAGTGATCGCTAACCTGATTTTAACAGATAGTGTCATTAATCTCTAGAGTAAGGGATTCGCTCTGTAGCCATGTTTTTGCTAGTTTTCTGCCCTAAAACAAGCTATAATGGTCTAAAGGTCAAATTTGAAAAATTTTGCCTCAAACCCTATCTGCGTAAGAACTTCAGTGTCCAGTAGTTCATTGGTATTGCATTGCTTGAACTCAGGCTCTGTAAGACTTTGAGCCATAGCTAGTATGCTTGTACGGAAAAAGCACATTTGTACTATGCTCACACAGAACCTAGAAGAGCCGTTCAATCTGTGGTAACATCGACTTATCTTCGACACTCAAACCTGTAAGCACAGCATTTTATTTAGATAACATCTACAGTGAATTCGCTAACTATGTGTCACAGAAAAATCCTTACATTAGACCTCTTGCATAAATCCGAAAACAAACGATAGAAACAATAATGGGAGGGACTTTCAGTTAATTATTTATTAGTAGTTGATAATCTTCAAAAATGTTGCTGTACAAGGATCGACTTAAGACTTTTGCAAGAGGTCTATTGTCAGCTTTACAGCCACTCTAAGATTGCGCTGTTGAGAAACCAAAAAACCAAGCATATTTTTCGAGGCAACCAAAAATGTTGAAAATTAACATAATTTCATCGTTATCTATGTTGTTAATTGGGTGTGTTTTACCATTTATTAATAATCAACAAGCCAAAGCATCTAGTTTTGCATTGAATTCATTCACTATCAAAACAATTGCAACTGGATTACTTAATCCTTATGGTATAACTACATATAATGATGATTTAATTGTCACCGTTAATGGTTCTTTACTCAGAATAGATACATTAGGTAATGTTCAAACAATCACTTCCTTAACAGCAGGCAGCCCTGCTGGTGTTTTAGTCAATAATTCTGAGTTTATTGTGGTTGAAAATCCTACTGCTTCACTTCTAAGAATATCTCAAGACGGAGTTACTACCACAATAGCGACAAACCTAGGTGATCCTGTTGGAGTTGCGATTCAAGAAAATTATTTTGTTGTAGGTGATTTTGGTTTAGGATCGGGTTCTCTCAAAAGAATCAGTCCTAGTGGAAATGTTTTAACTATTGCTTCAAATGGAGTCGGAGGTCCCACTGAACTTGTTGTCGATGGTGATAACTTTTGGATCACAGACTTTACATTTGGACGCTTGTTATTTGTTACAGCTAATGGCAATGTTACAGAAATTGCAACTGGATTGGGACAACCCTTAGATATTGAATTTGATGGACAATATTTCTTGATTACAGACTTTGCTGATGGTTTTAATGCACCTGGTAACGGACGAATATTAAGAGTCTCCAAAACAGGACAAGTGGAAACTTTAATAGATAATATTGGCAATCCGTCTGGACTAGCAATTGATGGAGATGACCTGCTATTTACAGATATTGTTGATGGAAGCGTTGCTAGAATTCGAGGAATTTTAGGTTCACAAAGTGTCCCTGAATACTCTTCTATTCCAGCGATTTTACTAATAGGGACTTGGGGATTAACTATCATCGTTAATTCGAGAAATTAAATCTGGTTCTTCCGAACTTACACTGTAGAAAATTCCCCAAGCTCCCTCTCCGCAAAGGGTTCTATAGACTCCAAAAGGGTTATATCTATTAGATCATGCGGGTTAAGCACCGTTTAGCTTATCAAGGCATCTTAGTAGTAGTATTATTGTAGCGGTGTGCAGTCGTATGAGGTACAGTGTCACGACCTATAAACCATGCTAGGCAAAGCTTGGTTTGTATCTCACTCAAGCGCTTACCGCTATAGAAGTAGGCTCACTACTGTCCCTGCTTAAGTTGGTAGCTGGACAGAAGAAACTAACATTAAAACTCAGCAAACAATATTTATGGCTAATGAATCACAAGAATTACCATCGGATTTTATTGAAAATGGGCTAAAAATCCTAAAAGTCCTAGAGACAGCTTACAAACACCCTGAAAATTATCCAGTTTTATCCAGTCCTTTGTCCTTAAAACAGAAACTTTTGCATTTAGAGCAACTGCCTCAAGATGGTGATGAGAGTTCACATATTATCAATGAAGTCATTCAAACCATTTTCAGTGGTTATTGTAATGTCAGTCATCCCCAATACTATGGTTATATCTCTCCTAAACCTTTACCCATTAGCGTACTGGGAGATCTATTAGGGGAAGGATTAAACCAAACCCCTGGGGCTTGGCGTGCAGGTCCTGCTGCCACACTTATAGAAACGGAAACTTTAGGGTGGCTCAGTCAATTTATTGGTTATGAACATAATGTTTGTAGAATTCCCAACGGAATATTTACCAGTGGCGGATCCATGGCTAATGCTAGCGCCTTAAAACTTGCACGAGACTCCATTCTCGGTCGGAAGGTACAAGATGAAGGTTTAGCAGAGAGTCGGTTCAAACCCACAGTTTATATGTCACAAGAAGGTCACTTTTCTATCTGGAAAGCTCTAGATTTTTTGGGACTAGGGAGAAACTGCTTGCGGCGCATCGAAGTGACAGAAGATGCAAGAATCGATCTCCATCAATTGGAAGAACAAATTCAAAAAGATATTAAGGATGGATATAAACCAATTTGTTTAGTGGGGACTGCTGGTACAAGCGCAACAGGTGCAGTCGATCCTCTTAAATCTTTGGCTAAGATGGCTAAAGATTATGATCTATGGTTTCATGTAGATGCGGCAGCGGGTGGCGTTTTTGCTAATCTTCCTGAAACTCGTCAGCATTTTCAAGGAATCAACCTGGCTGACTCCGTAACGCTTGACCCTTGTAAATGGTTATTTGTTCCTTTTGGTATTGGTTGTTTACTAATTAAAAATGGCTCTGAATTACTAAAAAGTTTTCAAGCAAGTAGTCACTATTGGGAAGACCTGTCTGAGCCAGATTTGTTTCAAATGGGACTCCCAGGAACTAGACAATGGCGGTCTTTAGGACTGTGGATGGCGTTTAAATATCTTGGGTGTCATGGCTATCACCAATTATTAAGTAATACTCTATCTGTTGCTAATTATCTTGCTGAAACTGTCAAATCTCATCCCGATTTAGAACTCCTACAAGAACCTACTTTGCCCGTGTGTTGCTTCCGCATCGTTAACACAACACATTCTTTATCCCTCAACGAAGTTAATCATCGTGTGAAGGAGCTAGTAGGAGAAAAAGGCAATCACTATTTCACCACTTTAGACTGGCAGGGAACTAAATTTTTCCGTATTTCTATCAATAACTTTGAAACAAAAAAAGAGCATATGAATAGTTTAATCCAAACAATTATTAGTCAGTTTCATTGTCTGAAATCCTAAATTCCGTACTAAAAAACAAGGATAAAGAAAATAAGAAAGGTTCTTCCGAACTTACACTGTAGAAAATTCCCCAAGCTCCCTCTCTGTCCAGCAATGCTCTAAAGCTGATAAATATCAATCTAACAAAAACTCAAAGCCTTACTATACAAACTTTACAAGCATGAGTTGTTAATAGTTTTGCATGACAGATTCGGTAGAGACTGTTAACTTAATTTTATCACAAGAGGGAAATTTAATCTCTCTAGGCGAACGCCTGTTCTCGTTAGCTTGTATGTAAAGTTTTATGTACGGATTCAACATTTCTGGTCTAGACTGATAAGTACCTAAGCAAAATTAATTACACATATCTGACCACGGCTCTCTTGGATTTGGTGGGTAAAATGTATTCTAAGATACATTCCTCCTAGAGAGGGGGTGGAAGGAACCACAGAGACACAGAGGACACAAAGATCGATCACTTCTATGGTAAGTTAAGCTGATCACACAGAACCTAGAAGAGCCTGACCACCTCTTGCCTCTTGCCTCTTGCCTATCTTCACTAGGAAATTAATTTTGCACGACTATAGTCATTTTAAATAAGTATGATACAAGTAAAAAATAAGGTAAAATCAAGAGAAACGAGCAACCCATACAGAAAAATGTCTTATAGCCTAGACTTGAGAAAAAAAGTAATCGATTATGTAGAGAATGGGGGAAGCATAACCAAAGCCGCCGCTCTATTTAATATAGGAAGAGCGACGATATATAGATGGC
>NZ_JADEXI010000589.1:0-2862 GCF_015207185.1 Microcystis sp. LEGE 08355
AACTAATGCGCTCCGGGGTTTGGGGGGTAGAACCCCCCAAAAACTTGGCTTGGGTGATAAAATCAGAAATAATGCCCAACTCTTAACGCCAAATAGACTAATCTTGAAATTGTCTAGCATGAAATTGAGCGTAACGACCATTAAGATTTAATAACTCCTCGTGATTACCCACTTCGATAATTTCACCCTTTTCTAAAACTAAAATACGGTTAGCTTTTCTGACAGTTGCTAATCGGTGAGCAATAACAAATACTGTGCGCTCCGTCATAATTCTTTCTAAAGCTTCCTGCACTAAAGCTTCCGATTCCGAATCGAGCGCTGAAGTTGCTTCATCTAAGATTAAAATTCTCGGATTAGATAAAACCGCTCGCGCGATGGCGATTCTTTGTCTTTGTCCACCCGATAAATTAACACCCCTTTCTCCCACATAGGTATAGTAACCCTGAGAAAGTTCACTGATAAATTGATGAGCATTGGCAATTTTTGCCGCTTTTTCCACCTCTTGCAGATTAAAATCTCCCTGGCCAAAAGCGATATTTTGGGCTATAGTACCAGAAAAGAGAATATTTTCCTGTAAAACTACGCCAATTTGTCGCCGGAGACTTTTTAAAGTCACATCACGAATATCTACCCCATCGATTAAAATCTTGCCAGAAGTGGGGTCATAAAAACGCAATAAAAGATTAACTAAAGTGGTTTTTCCCGCTCCCGATGCTCCCACTAAAGCAATCATTTCGCCAGCGTGTGCAGTAAAATTAATATTTTTTAAAACCTGTCTGTCCTCATTGTAATAAAAATTTACTTGACAATATTCAACTTCTTTGCTATGAAGTGGCAGATTGATCGCGTTGGGTTTTTCGGTAATTGTTGGCAAAATAGCTAACAATTCAAAAATACGATCCATGGAGGCTTGACCCTGTTTAAATTGATTATAATTACTGGTAATATGGGCGATGGGATCGATTAACATTGCCACCGCTGCCACATAACTAACAAAGTCAATTCCAGTTAAATTCTTTTGGGAAATTTGCCAACCAGCGAGAAAGAATAAAAAGATGACACCGAGAGCTTGCAAAAATCCCACCACGACGTATTGTAAAGCTTTGGTGGATTCCGATAGGTATTGAGCGCGGCGATTTTCCTCCGCTTCTTGGGCAAAAAGCTGGGTTTGATAATCTTCAGCTGCGAAAGCTTGCACCACGCGAATACCGCCAAAAACTTCGGTTAATAACGAAGAAAGGTTGGATATTTTCGCTTGGGCGCGACGAGCATACTGTAATAATTTTTCACCAAAAAATCCCACCAAAACTCCCAACAAAGGAGCGATAATAATGACAGCAATCGTCAATTGCCAGTTAACAATAAACATATAGGCAAAGACGACAATTAACTGTAAGGCTGAGGGAATAAAATCATGGAAAAATTTATTAATTACTTCCCCAATGCGATCAATATCTTCCGTTAAACGATAGGATAAATCACCAGTTTTTGCCGTTTCAAAGTAATTTAAGCCGAGGGTTTGCAGGTGTGCATAAACTTTTTTTCTTAATTCTAGGGCAATTTTTAAAGAAGCTTTTGCCATCAGGGAATCTTGCCCATACTGAGACATTCCCCGCAGTAAAAAAACCACTGCCCCCACCCCCGAAAGTGTCGCCAATGCCTGCACATTTCCCTCACCGATATATCTGGCCATTTGTCCAGCTAACCAGGCTAAAATCGGCCAAAATACCGTAAATCCGATCGTACAGATAAACGCCAAAATAATTGTTTGGGTTTGGGGACGGAGATAGGGAATGAGGTTCCAATAACTAGAGCGAGATTTCAAAATAATTTAGCGCCTTTAAATATAAGTATTCCTGCAAAATTAATTTGCTAGTCGAGACAGTTATCAGTTATCAGTTATCAGTTATCAGTTATCAGAACGTAGGTTGGGTTGAAGCATGAAACCCAACACCCCCATGGATTACGCTACCGCTAACCCATCCTACAAATAATTGTGCCTCCCTACTTACTGATCACTGCTCACTGATTACTGTTTAGGCACTCTTGCACTTTGGCCAGAGGTTAACTGAGAGGTATAATTAACTTTTCTTAGGTACTGAAGAAAAGGGGATTAACTAACAAATTTGCCTAAGGGGTTAATCGGGGTGTAGAGACGTTTTTCGTCCACGTCCCTACGATATTTTCCAATAATACAAAGTTATGCTGCGATTAAACCGCCACAGCTTGATGAATGTAGCCTAATTCCGTCAATTTGTTCCAGACTTTGGCGACACTTTCCTCTAAAGTCTCTAAATCAGTGCGACATTCCACTTCTGGGTTAAAAGGTGGTTCATAGGGATCATCAATTCCCGTAAAAGACTTGATTTCGCCAGCACGCGCTCTTTTATATAATCCTTTCACATCGCGCTCCTCACAGACGCTTAAGGGAGCATTCACGAAAACTTCGACAAAATTGCCGATTTTTCCCCGTACTTCCTCGCGAATCTCGCGATAGGGAGAAATAGCCGAAACTAGGACAATTACACCGTGACGGGTGAGCAAATTAGACACAAAACCAATGCGACGGATATTTTCATCGCGATCCTCTTTACTAAATCCTAAACCTTTGGTGAGGTTCGTCCGCACTATATCGCCATCGAGAACTTCAATGGAATAACCTTCAGCGATTAATTTTGCCTGTAATGCCTCGGTAATCGTGCTTTTCCCCGCACCGCTCAATCCTGTTAACCAAACCGTCACGCCGCGCTGTTTCATAGCAACCATTAATAATACTTAAATCCTGTTTAGCGTACCATATCTCAGGGATCAGTGATCAGGAGTCAGGAGATAGGAGTCAGGAGATAGGAGATAGGAGATAGG
>NZ_JADEXI010000590.1:0-2845 GCF_015207185.1 Microcystis sp. LEGE 08355
AACTGATTGGCCGTGCTGGTGTTGATGATCGGACTGGTTAAATAATAGAAGTCGTGCAAGGCTGTAGAGGCATTTCCACCAATAACAACCCCAGCTACACCATTATCGGCTGTGGGAGTATTGTCCGTTTCGGGATCAGGGTTGCCATAATTTTGACCTGTAGAAGTTGTGGCAGCACCGATTTGCCATTCTGTCCCCAGAGTCCAACCCTTGCTGTTATTGGCAAAATCATCCCAGAAGTAGGTGGTAAATCCTTCCTCAGAAATAATAGTTCCCGTTGCTGTATTAGGAGAACCATCAATGTAGCCCGTCCCAGAATTGACGGTTAAAATAACTGATTCGCTGTTTTCCTGTACGGTGTCGGCAATCGGATCAACCTCGACCGTTGCCGTTGTCGCACCGGGGGCAAAAGTGACGGTTCCTAATTTCGTCGTCGGGTCGAAGGTGACACCACTACCTGTTAATAGGTTGTAATCGGCTGGGTCGCTTCCCACTGGGGCAGCGTTGGCTATGCCACTCGCCCCGAAGTTAACGGTCAAGGGAGAACTCAGGTTTAAGTTAGTGCGAGTAAAGGTGTAAACCAAGTTAGTCGTACCGTCTTCCTGCACACTGGCCGGGCTGACACTGACGGTTACGGAAGGTAAGTTAGCCGCCAAAGCATTAAAAACATTGAGCCGCTTACCAGAAACCGTTTTCCCTGCTAAAGCCGCAATCGGGTCCCCCGTGTTCATTAAGGTGTTTTTCACCTGTTGTGCCGTCCAGGTGGGATTTTGTGACCACAACAAAGCCGCCGCCCCGGTGACATGGGGACTGGCCATGGATGTCCCTGAAAGGGTCGCATATCCACCACCAGGAGCTAGACTGTAAATGTCTGAACCAGGCGCACCTAAATCTACGCTGGTTAAGCCATAGTTAGAAAAGGAAGAGAGAGCATCGGTGCGGGTGGTAGAAGCAACGGAAATAATATTAGGGAGGTCGTAGCTGGCAGGATAGGAGGGGCTTGTGTCAGTGTTTTTTGCATCATTACCAGCCGCCGCAATAAATAAAGCTCCCGCCTGACCCGCCGCGTTAATCGCATCGTAGAGCGCTTGACTATAAACGCCACCTCCCCAGGAGTTATTGGTGAGCTTAACTCCTTTGGCCGTCGCATAGTTAATTGCCAAAATAGCATTGGAGGTAGAGCCTGATCCTTGATCATTCAAAAACTTCAGCGGCATGATTTTGACATTCCAAGCCACCCCCGTCACGCCTACCCCATTATTTCCTTTGCCAGCAATGGTTCCCGAAACATGGGTTCCGTGACCATGAACATCACTGGGGTCATTGTCGTTATAGGCAAAGTCCCAACCGCGAATGTCATCAATGTAGCCATTGCCATCGTTGTCAATGCCGTCTCCCGCAATTTCCCCTGGGTTTGTCCAGATATTACCAGCCAAATCGGGATGGTTGTAGTCAACTCCCGTATCAATAACCCCAATCACTAGATTAGGATTGCCAGTTTGAATGTCCCAGGCTTCAGGGGCATCAATATCGGCATCGGGAGTACCACCATTTTGTCCGGTGTTATGCAGTCCCCAAAGTTGATTAAAACTGGGGTCATTGGGGAATGTCGCCTGGGTACTAATTGTACCCAGCGTCCGAATATAGTCGGGTTGTATGTATTCAAAAATCGGATTGGAGCGATATTTTGCCAGAATCTTCTCCACAGAGAGCGACCCCGATAACTTCCAAACCTGCGCCCCCGTTAGCCTAATCGTCTGGGTGCTGACAGCACCAAAGAGGGACTGAAACTGAGCAACTTGGGCGCTGGCGATCCCTTGCTTAAACTTGACAATGAGTTGATTGGGAGCATAAGGGGCAAGAGTGCTAGTTGCTGCCGGTTCTAGCTCTGAGGTGACGGGGGCAGCGGTGGGTACAGAGGCAGGACCCGACGCTGGACTGGTGGTGACGGGGGCAGCGGTGGGTACAGAGGCAGGACTCGACGCTGGACTGGTGGGATAACCAGAAGAGTTAATACTGAGGGAAGCGGGAAAGACCACTTGACTCGTAGTAGCAGGGGAGACTGGAACCGTGGGGGCCTTCGAGGAGACTTTAGATGGGGAGGGGTTAGAGTTCAGGACTCCTAAGGGAGAAGTTTCCCTCGATACAGTTAAATCGTGGGAACCTGTTAAATCAAAGGTGATTGGAAAGGATTGCTCAAAACTCAAAGAATCTGCTGGAGATGTCATATTTGTACTAGATAAATCGGAACTTACTTGTGTCGTCTTCATCACCAGGAACACCCCATTGTCCGAAAATGGCTCTTCTGGTTTCTGTGTGGAAACGGGGTCTATACTGATAGTTTCTTCAGCAAAATACTCCTAAAAGTCTTTCCCAGTAAATATTTCACTATTCTATAAGCAAAAATTATCACACAAAGTCGAGAAGATTCCGAAAATTAACCGGTCAATTACTTGGGGGTATTGAATTCTTTCTGTTTATGGTTAGGGAAAAGGACAAGCCCAACCTTTCTGCCCTGGGACTAAATTTATTATACACCTGTAATTACAACTAGATAAGTCAAGTCTAACAAAAAAATTTTTTTCTTAAATTTATCCAAGAGCCTGATTAGTCACCGCAATAAGGACAGTATTATTGAGAATAATGTAACATAGAAGTATTACTTAGGGTCTGCTGAAAAAGTTTTTCGTGGGGGTAGGGTGTGGCCACCCTAACCCACTAGGGCTGTTTCATTCTCCCATCAGAATATCAAAAGTAAAAGCGATCACTATCAGGTAAAATGAGGAGTGACCGCCAACTTTTTAAATATATGTTGAGCTTAATAGAAAAACTAAAACAAGTCAAG
>NZ_JADEXI010000591.1:0-2844 GCF_015207185.1 Microcystis sp. LEGE 08355
GATCACTCCCATGCCCGGTACTTTTTGATTGACAAAAAGTCTAAAAGTCTTACCCAACAAGGTTTTTAGATTTATTCAGCAAACCCTAGTTAAATAATCCTTCCGGGACATTTGTAACTGCACCTAAAGTTTCAGAAATTTGATTATTCGAGGAAGAAGAATTAGATCGATCATTGAGATTGGGAAAGGTTTTGTTGAGCAACCACCAAGCAATTCCTCCTAAAAGTGCCGATGTCACCATAACCGTCAACAGCAACGGAAGAATTTCATTTTTCTGGGACATAAAATCAGGATCACGATTCGGACTACTTTAATGATAATCCCAGCTTTTTTTAATGACCCTAACTTTTACAATTCTTTCGGGTTGTGCCAAGGGTTAAGGATCAACCATAGAGACACGAACAACAGAAAGCAGAGCGCAGAACACCTTCCAACAGCAAAAAACTTGAACAACAAAAACTAGAACAGCAAGGGATGGAGGCAACCCCATCCCCAAACTAGACAATTATGCTATTCTTTTTTATACATCACCTCCACCACGGTATGTACGTTACCTCTGGGATGAAAATCCCCCTTAACTTTCATCTGCAAGGGTTCGCAAGCGGCCACCAAATCATCTAAAATTTGGTTAATTGCTTCTTCGTGGGAAATATAACGATCGCGATAACTATTAATATAAAGTTTAATCGCCTTTAATTCCATCACCTTTTGATCGGGAACGTAGCTAAGATAAATAGTGGCAAAATCGGGATAACCGGAAAAGGGACACTTACAGGTATATTCCGGCAGAGTGATCTGAATATCGTAATTTCTGCCAGGGCGTGGATTAGGGAAAGTAATTAATGTTCCTTCGGCAATTTCTCTTTCCCCGTACTTAACTTCAATTTTTTCGGAAGACTGAACCATGTTTTTTTCCTAACTAGACACTGTTTTCTATCATAGCTGGAATATTCTCTCAAGAGGTGTTACCGAATCAAGAGATGAATAGTAACTCCTGCATCCTATTGACAAATTAGCTTAGTCCTGGGTTGAAAGAGTGCCGAGAAGACAGTTGAGACTGAAAATCAGCCAGACCCAACTTTTCAGGTAAAAAATGCTCTATGATTAACCCTAAAGATACTGTAAAACTGGTTTCATGCTCTCCGAGATTAAAAACATAGCCGAGAGTCTCGCACCCCGATTAGTGGAGATTCGCCGCCACATTCACGCGAATCCAGAGTTAAGTGGGCAAGAATATCAAACTGCCGCCTATATTGCCGGGGTTTTGTCTTCCTGTGGTCTATCGGTGCAGGAAGCGGTGGGAAAAACGGGAGTTAAGGGAGAATTGGCGGGAAAAGGCAGTGATCGGAGAATTTTAGCCATCCGGGCCGATATGGATGCCCTACCGATCCAAGAAAGAACCGATTTAGACTTTGCTTCCCGTAAACCGGGGATTATGCACGCCTGCGGTCACGATGTTCATGCTACCGTCGGTTTAGGGGTGGCGATGGTGCTTTCCCGTCTCTCGGAACCTTTGGGGGGAAAAATACGCTTTCTCTTTCAACCAGCAGAGGAAATCGCCCAGGGGGCCAGTTGGATGATCCGGGAAGGGGTGATGCGGGATGTCAGTGCCGTTTTCGGGCTGCACGTTTTCCCCTCGATTCCGGCCCGATCGATCGGGGTTCGTTACGGGGCCTTAACTGCGGCTGCCGACGATCTGGAGATTTTTATTCAAGGAGAATCGGGCCACGGGGCCCGGCCCCACGAGGCGATCGATGCTATCTGGATCGCCTCGCAAGTAATCACCACTTTACAACAGGCAATTAGTCGGACTCAAAACCCTTTGCGTCCCATCGTCCTCACCATCGGCCAGATTAGCGGTGGTCGCGCCCCCAACGTCATCGCCGATCAGGTACGCATGGCGGGAACCGTGCGATCGCTGCACCCAGAAACCCACGCCCATCTCCCGGAATGGATCGAGAGTTTGGTCACGAATGTCTGTAGCACCTATAACGCTAAATGTCAAGTAAATTATCGTCGGGGTGTGCCATCGGTGCAAAATGACCAATTTTTAACCCGGTTAGTCGAAGAAGCTGGTTTAGAAGCTTGGGGACAGGATCGGGTTTTAATTCTCTCGGAACCCTCCATGGGGGCCGAGGATTTTTCCCTTTATTTGCAACAGGCCCCGGGGACAATGTTCCGTCTGGGAGTGGGTTCTCCTCACCTCCTCAATCCCCCCCTTCACCATCCGGAATTTTTAGTGGATGAGTCGGCAATTCTGACGGGAGTGATTACTTTAGCCTACGCGGCCTATAAATATTGGCAAAGAGAAGATTAAACCAGTTTTTCAAGATAATTTTATGGAAATTTGGCAAGATTTAGCTATTATAGCTTGGACGGAATTGCTGCTGGATAGTTATGAACGGTTAATCGGGCGATCGCTGTTGCCCCGGATCGGTACTGGCAAAGAACAGAGTAAAATGCTCTTTTATGCCCCTTTTGTCCTAGTTTCCCACGGTACGCAAACTAATCCGATCTTCAATTATGGTAATCGCGGTGCCCTCGATCTCTGGGGTTTAACTTGGCCAGAATTATTAACAACTCCTTCGCAAGCGACGGTACAGGGGGAGGAACCCGCCCAAGAACGCCAAAAAATGCTGGATTTAGTCAAAAAACAAGGCTATATCAACGATTATCACGGGGTAAGGATCACGAAAAACGGTCAACTATTTCGCATTGAAAAAGCGATCGTTTGGAATATCATCGATCGTGATGGCATTTATTGCGGACAGGCTGCCACTTTTGCCGATTGGATTTTTCTCTGATTTAAGCTGTACTGCCTTGAAACTCCGTCCCCACTCCCCC